>JAUSJX010000155.1 GCA_030647435.1 Candidatus Rokuibacteriota bacterium | reverse complement strand
ACCATTGAACGGTCGGCCTTCTCGACCCGACACATCCGCGGGCACCCTAACCGATCCCCCGTCCTCGCACAATGTTACTTTCCGATCTCCGGCCGCGGAGCGGCATACGACCGCTATTCACGAACGCGTGTTCCGCGTCCTTTGCGCCCCCTCACCCTGTCCCTCTCCCCCTCTGGGGGCGAGGGGATCGAAACAGCTCCCTCTCCCTCTCCGAGGGAGAGGGTCGGGGTGAGGGTGCCGCATGTGTTCACGCATATCCGGGCTGGGCTCAGGGCGCCTGAATGACCATCAGTGCGGGCAACGCGTGTCTCATACCTGCCTCCGGTTTGTCCGTCCCTGCACCGCTTCGCCTCGGTCCGGGAGATGACGGTATCATAGCCGCTCAGGCGGGCACGAGGAACGGCAGGGCTCCCGCAGGATATCAGGGCGGGTGGCACCGGCACGGTCGAGCCTGTGGTAGCGTAGGGAGACTTTATGAGTCCGCCCTTGCTCCTCGCCGGCCGAGTGGCGCTCGTCACCGGTGCCGCCCGCGGAATCGGGCGCGTCACCGCGCTTGTGCTCGCCGAGGAAGGCGCGGACGTGGCGGTGGCCGACGTGCTGAGCGAGGTCGAGGCCGTTGCGGCGGAGGTGCGGGCGCGCGGCCGCCGCGCCGCCGTCGCGGTCTTCGACATCGCGGATGACGAGGCGGTGCGCGCCGCCGTCGCGCGGCTGCGCGAGGCCCTGGGCCCTCCCGGCATCCTCGTCAACAATGCCGGCATCGTCGCCAATGTCGCGCCGGTCGCGCGGATGACCGCGGCCGCGTGGCACCGGGAGGTGGACGTGAATCTCTCCGGCGCCTTCCACATGATCCAGGCGACGATTGGTGACATGGTGGCATCCCGCTGGGGGCGCATCGTCAACGTGTCCTCGATCGGGGGCACGGGCGGGCTCCACCATCAGGCGGCCTATGCCGCCAGCAAGGCAGGGCTTCTCGGCCTCACCAAGACGGTGGCTCTCGAGCATGGCCGCCACGGCGTCACCTGCAATGCCGTGCTGCCTGGGCTCATCGCCACCGAGAACGTTTGCGCGATGCCCGCCGAGATCCGGGAAGCAGCGGCGAGTGCCGCGCCGGTCCGGCGCCTGGGAGAGCCCGGCGAGGTGGCATACCTCATCGCCTTCCTCGCCTCGGACCGCGCCGGCTTCATCAACGGCGCGGAGATTCCCATCGACGGGGGACTGCGGCTCAACACGCTCTCGCTCGCCAGCCGGCGCGAGGTGCGCGACGCGGGGGGAACGCCGTGAGCGACGCCGGCGCTGCGCCCCACGGGCGCGAGACCGACTCCGGCCTCCCGCTGCGGCCCGTGTACGGGCCCGCCGACGCTCCCGCCGGCGACTACGCGGAGCGCCTCGGCGACCCCGGGGCGTACCCCTTTACGCGAGGGCGGCGCCCGGCCGGGGCCGACGGCGGCTGGATCCAGCGCGAGCTGTCCGGTGAAGGCGATTCGGGGCGCTCCAATGAGCAGTTCCGCTACCTCATCGCCCACGGCGCCACCGGCCTCGATGTCATCGGCGACACGCCGACCATGGCGTGGATGGATCCCGACCACCCCGTCTCGGCGCCGGCCGTCGGCACCCAGGGCGTGTCGCTGTGCTGCCTCCAGGACTGGCTCGATCTCTACGACGGCCTGCCGCTCGATCGGCTCACGCTCTCTCATTCCGTTCCCGCGCCGTTCGCGGTGGCCGGCCTCTACCTCACCGCCCGGCGGCGCGGCGTGGACCCCACCCTCCTGCGCGGCTCCGTCGTGCAGGCCCCCTTCTACTGCGAGGACTGCGGCTACGCCACGCACATGCCGTTCGAGCTGCGCGTGCGGCTCGCCGTCGACTCCATCGAGTTCGCCAGCCGCGCCATGCCCCGTTTTCATGCCTTCCTCGAGGACACCTACTACATCAGCGACGGGGGTCTCGACGCCGTCGAAGAGATGGCGCTCGGCTTCGTCGAGATCCGTCATCTCGTGCGGGAGCTGGTCCGCCGCCGGGTTCCGGTCGACCGTTTCGCCCCGCGCATCGCCATCCTCGTCAACTTCCGCATGGACTTTTTCGAGGAGATCGCGAAGATCCGCGCCGCCCGCCGGCTGTACGCGCGGATGATGCGCGAGGAGTTCGGGGCGGCCGACCCGCGCGCGTGGGCGGTGAACATCGCCGCGCACACCTCGGGCCTCACGCTCACCGCCCAGCAGCCGGTCAACAACGTGGTGCGCGGCGCCACCCAGGCGCTGGGACTGGTGCTCGCGGGCGTGCAGGGGATCGAGGTCTCCACTTTCGACGAGGCCTTCCGGACACCGAGCCCGGAAGGGCATCTGGTCGCCTTCCGCACCCAGCAGGTGATCGCCCTCGAGACCGGGGTCACGCGCGTGGCCGACCCCCTCGGCGGCTCGTGGTACCTGGAATCGCTCACCGGCCGGCTCGAGCACCGCATCCGCGAGATGATCGAGCGCATCGAGGCCATGGGCCCGCCGGAAGGGCTCTGCGACGGCAAGTGGTTCCGCGCCCTCTTCCTCGACGCCATGGAGCGGCGGGCGCATCAGTTGAACGCCGGGCGCCTCGTCCAGGTGGGCGTGAACGCCCAGCAAATGCCCGAGGCCGAGGACACGCTCCTGCGGAACGTCACCGAGCGGAAGATCGCCCCGGCGGCGCCGCGCATCGAGCGGCTTCGCGCGCTCAGGCGCGAGCGGGACGCGGGGCTTGTGGCGGCCGCTCTCCGCGCCGTGTGCGGGGCGGCGGAGGACCGCGCGGCCCACCTGATGCCGCCGCTCATCGCCGCGACCGAGGCGGGCGCCACGATCGGCGAGATGGCGGGTGCGCTCCGCGCGGGCTACGGCCGGCCGCCCGATCCATTCGGGATGGTGCCTCTACCGTGGTGAGCGGCGGCCGCATCCTCATCGGCATGCTCGGCCTCGACCAGCACGAGGTAGGCGCGGTGACGGTGGCGCGACTGCTGCGGGATGCGGGCTTCGAGGTCGTCTACACCGGCCGCTTCAACCTGCCCCCGGTCATCGTCAAGACGGCGGGGGAGGAGAGCGTCGACGTGATCGGGCTGTCGTGCCACTCGTGGGAGTACCTCCATTACACAGACGAGCTGCTCGCGGGCCTCGCCGCGGCCGGCCTCGCCATTCCCGTCGTGCTCGGCGGCTCGGTGATCACCGCCGCCGACCGAGCGACGCTCCTGGCCAAGGGAGTGGCGGCGGCGTTCGGCCCCGGCGCCCTGCCGGAGGACATCATCGCGACCATGCGGCGCCTCGTAGCCGCCGGCGTCGCTCCACCGCCCTGACGGGAGATCCGCATGGACTTCGAGACGACCCTCTACGACACCGACGGCCCCATCGCGTTCATCACCCTCAACCGGCCGGAGCGGCTCAACACCATCGTGCCGCCCATGCCCGACGAGTTCGAGGCCGCCATCCACGCCGCGGCGGCCGATCCCACCGTGAAGGTCGTGGTCGTCCAGGGCGCCGGGCGCTCCTTCTGCGCGGGCTATGACTTCAGCGGGGGCTTCCGCCACTGGGACTCGCAGATCAGCACCGACGGCCGGTGGGACCCCGGCAAGGACTTCGTCTTCGCCGCCTTCCCGCAGTTCGCGCCCACCCAGAAGTTCATGAGCATGTGGCGCTGTCCCAAACCCGTGATCGCGCAAGTGCACGGCTGGTGCGTGGGGGGCGGCTCCGACACCGCCCTCTGCGCCGACCTCGTGATCGCCAGCGAGGACGCGCGCATCGGCACGCCGTACGCCCGCATGTGGGGATGCTACCTGTCCGGCATGTGGCTCTACCGCCTGGGCCTCACCCGTGCCAAGGAGTACGCGCTGACCGGCAGGCCGCTGTCCGGAAAGGCGGCGGCCGAGATCGGCCTGATCAACAAGGCCGTGCCGTTCGCCCGGCTCCAGGAGGAAGTGCGGCGCACCGCCCTGCAGCTCGCCTCCATTCCTCTCTCGCAGCTCTCGGCCATGAAGCTCATCGTGAACCACGCATGGGAGCAGATGGGCCTCGCCAGCACCCAGACCCTCGGCCCCATCCTCGACGGTCTCATGCGCAACACGCCCGACGCGCTCCGGTTCATCGGGCTCGCCGCGCGCGAGGGGGTCGGCGCGGTCATCGCCGAGCGGGACGGGCCGTTCGCCGACTACAGCCAGGGGCCTCCGGAAGAGCAGCCCGATCCCACGCACGTGATCCATCCCCCGCGCCGCTGAGGGTCGCCCCCGCTGGGTACGCAGGTCGTGTATCCATCTCTGGGCATTGCCGCCACTCGCGGCACGGGCTACCCCTGGGCGTGGCGTATCCCCATCGCACGTATCAGCCCCGCGACACCGAGCACTCTGTCCTCCACGCCGTCATCCGCGAACATCTGGAGCCCTTCCTGCGGGAAGCCTCCGACCGGGGCGACGGACACGGCCTGCCCCGCTTCGTCGAGCAGGAGTTCCGCGAGTTCCTCACGTGCGGAGTCCTGGCCCATGGCTTCACGCGGCTTCGGTGCGCCGACTGCACCTTCGAGCGCCTCCTGCCCTTCTCGTGCAAGCGACGCGGCTTCTGTCCGAGCTGTGGGGGGCGACGGATGGCCGAGCGCGCCGCCTATCTGGTCGACGAGGTGCTGCCACAGGTACCGGTGCGCCAGTGGGTGCTGACGCTGCCGTATCGCCTGCGCTACCGACTGGCGTGGGATCACGCCCTGTGCCGCGCCGTGCTGGGCGTGTATGCCCGTGGGCTCCTCGCCTTCTACGCGCGCACCGCGCGGTCCCACGGCATCCCGGAGGGCCAGACCGGCACGGTGACCGTGATCCAACGCTTCGGCAGTGGCCTCCAACTCAACGTTCACTTCCACACGCTCGTGCTCGACGGCGTCTTCAGCGAGACTCGACCCGGGCACCTCACCTTTCACCCTGCACCCCTACCGAGCGACGAGGACGTGGCGCACGTCCTCGCCACCGTCCGCACCGGCGTGGGGCGGCTGCTCGCCCGCCGCCACCTCGAGCCCGCTGACGACACGGCCCCGGCGGACCCGCTCGCCGACGCCTCGCCCGTCCTGGCCGGCCTCGCCAGCGCCTCCGTCCAGGGCCGCGTCGCCCTCGGCCCCCGCGCCGGCGCCCGCGTCCGGCGCCTCGGCGACGAGCCGGACCTCGGTCACGTCGCCGCCCGCGGCCCGCGTCAGGCCCAGCTCGACGGCTTCGACCTCCACGCCAACGTCTGGGTCCCCCCTAACGATCGTGCCCGCCTCGAGCAGCTCGGCCGCTACCTCCTCCGCCCCCCGCTCGCCCAGGACCGCGTCCAGCTCCGGGCCGACGGACGCGTCCTCGTCACGCTGAAGACGGTCTGGCGCGATGGCACCTCGCATCTGCTCTTTGAGCCGATCGAGTTCCTGGAGAAGCTCGCGGCGATCATCCCCCGCCCCGCGGTCAACCTCGTCTTGTATCACGGCGTTCTCGCCCCGCATGCTCGCTGGCGCGCGCACGTCGTCCGTTACGGCCGCCCGGCCCCTGACATCCATGCGCGCGAGCGCGAGGCCAGCCCCCGCGCCGGCGGCACCCCGGGCGCGTGGACCAGGGCCGCCCTGATGCGCCGCGTGTTCGATCTCGATGTCCTCGCCTGCCCGCGCTGTGGCGGCCGGCTGCGGCGCATCGCCACGGTGGAGGACCCGGCCGTGGTGGGCAAGATCCTCGCGCACCTGGCCCTGCTCCACCCCGCGGACTCTCCGGGGCCGGCCCCGCCGCCGGCCGCCCTGCGCGCTGCTGCCGCTGTAGCCCCCTCCCGTCAGTAATTCGTCCCAGTCTCGGCGTGGGACTCTGCCCCTGAAGACCGTCGCGTGACTGCCCCGCGGTTGCCGGCGCACGATCGCCGTTGATGACTGCCCTGGCTGGGGGATCGATGCTGCGGTCCGCGTGGCTCTCTCGGCGCCCGCCACCCCGCCGCCGGGCCCCGCCGGCCCCGGCCCGGTCTGATAATGAAGAGGGCTTTTTCGCGCGTCGCGGCGCCGAGCTGGAGACAGGCAGCACGCGATGCCGCGATGCGTGAAAAAGTCGCGTTGAACGAAGCCGGCTGGCGGGTTGGCATTCCGCTTGCTCTTAATGTGGATTGATCGCCCACCCGCCTCCTGCGGGAAAGGGAGGCGCACGCATCGTAGCCCTCTCGTTCTGGGACGTCAAGAACGATGCTGCCGCTTGCCGCCCCTGGGCCACTCGGGCCACACGCACTCCGTCGATAGCATCGGCCGACGACGCTGCCCCACCTCCTCGCTGTTCCTCCACCGCGAAGCGGTTTCGTTCAATGGCCTTTATGTCGCCTATGCTCAAGCTCCCGCGGGGGGAGCTGGTCGATGTGCTCCGGTTCGTACGGTCATTCCCCTCGCAGCACGAACTGGGGATCTTGCAGGAGCTCCGGCGCGCTCCCGGACTGTACTTCCTGTTCGGCCCCATGAGGCAGAACCCCGCCGCGTATCAGCCAGGCGATGAGGACGACGTCGAGAGGGCGATCAAGCGGAGGCGGCCTTGAAATCGGCGCCCCGCGCCGAGGCAGGGGTCAACGACCGGCGGCCGCGCCGACTCCGAAGAGCGCCGGCTCACGGCCCCTCGACGGTCACTGGCCGGGAGACGCCGGCAAGCGGCGCCTCGCCGATCTCAGTATCGTGGGTGGTCCCCTGGGCCTCCGCCAGAAGCGGCCCCGAATCCCGTCATGGCCACCACCCGGTCGAGTGGTAATCGCGGCCGCTCCTCTCGCTTCGCGCTGCTGTTTCCTGAGCCGGCGCACCCAGGCCGCGTCGCGCGGCGCTGACCGCATATCCCTCTGGCGGAAGCCCGGCCTTGCGTTACCCTTGGACATGCGAGCATTGTCTCCGCCCGCGATCAGGAAGGTGATCGTCCGTCATGTGCGCTAACGTGGTCGGCGGCACCAGACGACTGACGCTCCAACTGGATCCATTGCGTCGAAGAGTGGCGCCAACCGCTTCCTGGGCGTTGGTGCCATGGTGACCGTCCCCACGCCCACACTCGCAGGGGGATGCTCGCCGCAAGGCGAATGGTCCGCCGAATGCGTGGAGGCCTTGCGATGCGTGTTCCCAGCCTGAGTCTCCTCGCGCGCTTCTCGCTGCTGAGTCTGGGGTGCGTGCTGGCCCTGATGGCCGCCCTCGGGTGGGTGACCTCTCGTGTGCTCGTGCAGAACATGCAAGAGAGCGAGTGGCAGACCACCGCCCAGATCGTCCGCTATCAAGCTCGCACTTACGGGCTTGAGCAGATCTTCATCGATCCCGAGGCTCGGCTGGACCGGGCGCGCATCCGATCGTCCCTGAGCCCGCTCCTCAGCCTGCCCGAGGTCGTTCGCGTCAAGGCATGGGACCGTGACGCCGTCGTGCTCTGGTCGGACGACGAACGACTCATCGGCCGGAGCTTTTCCGACAACCCCGATCTCGCGGCCGCGCTGCGGGGGCAGGTCCGCGTTCAGCTCAAGAGCCTGCAGAAGCCCGAGAACGTGCAGGAGCGCGAGTTCTTCGGGACGCTGGCGGAAGTGTATGTGCCGATCTTCGCCGCCCAGGATCGCGGGCCCGTGATCGGCGTGCTCGAGGTCTACAAGGTCCCGCAGCGGCTCTACGGGGAGATCCGCAAAGCCCGGAACACCGTCTGGGCCACGACGACCCTGGGCGGCCTTCTGCTGTACCTCTCCCTCTTCTGGGCCGTCCGCGTCTCCCATCGCATCCAGACCCGGGCGGAGGCCGGGCGCCGGAAGGCCGAGGCAGAGCTGCTCCGGCTGAACCAGGAGCTGGAGCAGCGCGTGGTCGATCGCACGGCGGCGCTCGAAGCCGCCAGGCGGGAGCTGGAGGCGTCCAACGCCGCGGTGTCGCGCCTCCTCGAGGAGTCCGAGCGCCGGAGGCAGCGCGTCGGAACCCTGGCGGCCGTCTCCCGTCGCCTGACCGCGGAGCTGGACCTGCCCGGTCTGCTGGGCTCCATCTCCGAGGCGGCGGCCGAGATCTTCGAGGGAGAGGCGGGCTTCCGGCTCGCCGAGGGAGAGTGGCTGGTCCGCGTCGGCGCAACCCCCGGCGCCATGGAGGCCATGTCGAGCGACCGCATCAGGATCGGTGAGTCGATCAGCGGAAGGGTCGCGGCCACGGCCCGGCCATACGTCACCGCGGACACGGCCGAGGACTCCCACATCATCCCGGCGCACCGCGCGCGGGTCCAGGCCGACCGGACCGGCGCCCTCATGTGCGTGCCGGTCAGGATGGGCTCCCGGGTTCTCGGCACCCTGATCGTCTATGGCCCGCGCGGCCATCGTTTCGACGACGACGCCGTCAACGTCGCCCAGGGCCTGGCCGACCAGGCCGGCATCGCCATCGAGAACGCGCGACTGTACGAGGCCGCCGTCCAGGCCCGGCGGGAGGCCGAGATGGCACTGAGCCAGGTCAAGCAGCTCCACGGCCTGCTGCCCATCTGCGCGTACTGCAAGAAGGTCCGCAATGATCGGAACTACTGGGAGCAGATCGAGACCTACATCGGCGAGCGCTCGCAGGCCACCTTCAGCCACGGCATCTGTCCGGAGTGCAACGCCACCGTTGTCGCCAAGCAGCTGGAGGAGTGGCGCCAGCGCCAGCGCTGAGACAGCGGGCAGGGCCCCGGATGCGAACCGTGACGCCGAGCCGGCGAGGCCCCCGGTTACAAAAGTGTCTCTTGACAATTCCGATCGGGAAGGCACTATTGTCCCGTGCAGAGGGAAAATGAGCAGAACGGGAGAGGTTGCCAAAGGCTCGAGAGGGATGCTTGGACGGAGTGCCCGGCTGGGTGCCCTCACTGATATGAGTTGCTGTCCCCGCGGGGTCCGGGAAACCTTCGGGAGCCTGAGGCCAGGCGAGGTTCGAGGCGCTATTTCCTCCGCCATCCCTTGAGCGCGGCGCTGCCGCGGAAGTTCAAGATCGCCTTCGAGGGGTGCGCCGAGGATCACAGGGCTACGCCATCGTCACGGTCACCGTGCCCATGGGCGACCTCACCGGCCGACAGATGGGGGTCCTGGCGGACCTCGCCCTCGCCTATGGCGACGGGACCGTGCGCGTGACCCACAACCAGGATCTGCTGTTCCGCTGGGTGCGCGCGACCGAGGTGCCGGAGCTGCACCGGCGCCTCGCCGCCGCGGGCCTCGGCCTCGGCGACGCGAACACCCTGGCGGATGTCACGAGCTGCCCTGGGGCCGAGTCCTGCCGCCTCGCCGTCACGCAGTCGCGCGGCCTCGGAAAACTGCTGGGCGCTCACCTTCGCAAACGGCCCGACCTGGTGGCTGCCGCGCCCGGGTTGAGCATCAAGATCAGCGGCTGCCCCAACGGCTGCGGTCAGCACCACATCGCAGGCCTCGGCTTCCAGGGGAGCGTCCGCAAGGTCGGGGGCAAGCCCGTGCCGCAGTACTTCGTGATGCTGGGGGGCGGTGTGGGCGAGGCCCGCGCCACCTTCGGCCGGCTGGCGGCGAAGGTGCCCGCGCGCCGGATCCCGCAGGCGGTGGAGCGGCTGGTGGCGCTCTACACGACCGAGCGGGTCGAAGGGGAGACGGCGCTCGCATTCTTCCGCCGTGTGGATCTGTCGCGGGTGAAGGCCCTGCTCGCCGACCTCGAAGCCTTGACGGCGGAGGACGCGCTGCCCGCGGACTTTGTCGACCTCGGCGAGGAGATGGAGTTCAAGGTCGAGACGCAAGACGGAGAGTGCATGGCCTGAGGGCTCCACCGTTGCCGACAGCGAGCAGGAAGGCGGGGAACGAATTACACGCCGTTGTGAAAGTTCGCGCTTGGCGCGATAGAGGGCTGCGTCGGCCGCCTTCAGCAGTCCCGGGGTGTCGAGGCCGTGGTCGGGGTAGGTGGCCACACCGATCGAGACGGACACCGACCCGAGGCCCCCCGTCCTCATGGGGGAGCCGCAGCGACCTGACGGCCACACGGAGTTGCTCGGCGCGGTGCTTGGCGTCCTCCATGTACCGGCGGTTGAAGAGACTGGTAAGGCGGCGCGCCGCCTCCAGGACCATCCGGAGCCCGACCAGTGCCAGCGAGCCGGCGAGAACCTGCCGGATCACTCGCGCGCTGGCGCGCACCGATGCCCGCGCTCCGATCTGGGCCCCGACCAGGACTCCCGCCTCCAGGAAAGCCACGAACCGGACATCGACGTGTCCCAGCGCCAGGAACGTGACGGTTCCGACGAGTGTGGAGATGCTGAGGACGAAGTGCGAGGTCGCCGTCGCGACGTGAACCGGCAGGCCGAGGACGACGATGAGAAACGGGACATGGACGATGCCACCGCCGATGCCGAGGACGCTCGAGAGGATGCCGACGATGGGGACGAGCAGGAATCCGCCGCCGGCCCCGATCAGCGTGCCGAACGCGCCGATCGTCATTCCGAGGCCGATCAAGATGACGAAGTCGAGAGGTGCCATGGGGTTCCGAGCCTCGTCTCGCGAGTCGACTATGGGTGAATGGCAACGCCACCGCAGGCAACCTGCGGACCGGCCGGCGCGGCGCGCTTCCCGAGTCAGTGTGCCCGCGAAGGGGCGAGCGCGCGAGAGCGGCCACGCCTGCAGCGCGCGAGTCAGCCGCCGACGAGAATCCTCGGTGTGGGGCGCCCCTGTCGGGTAGGATAACGCACGGAGCACGGATCCCGATGGAGGCTCAAGCGCGCGGCGACGGATCAGGGGGGCCGCCTTCGAGGGGGCGGGCGGCACGTCTGCATTCCTGGCTCATCTCGTCCGGAGGCGCGACTCGACGCGGTCTGTCCAGCTTGCGCGTCCGCCTGGCGGTGCTCGTTCTCCTCGCCCTCCTTCCGGCCCTCGGTCTCATCTTCTACGCGGCGCGGGAAGACCGTCGCCTGGCCACGGCCCAGGCGGAGCAGGACGCCCTCCGAATCGTCCGGCTCGCTGCCCTCCAGCACTCCCACCTGGTCGAGGCGGCCCACCATCTCCTCGTCGGCCTGACCCATCTTCCCGCTGTGAGGCGCCTCGACGCCGGCGCGTGCGCGAAGACCTTCGTCGGCATGCTCGGGCAGTTCCCGTCGTACTCGAACATCGTGGCCGCGAAGCCGAACGGCGATATCTTCTGCAGCGCCGTGCCGCTGCCCGGCCCGATCAACCTCGCGGACCGGGAGCATTTCCAGCGCGTCCTCCAGACGCGTGACTTCGTCGCCAGCAAGTACGTGGTTGCCCGGACCACCGGCAAGCCCACGATCATCTTCCTCTATCCCCTCGTGGACGAGTCCGGCGTCGTCCGGGTTGTCGTCGCCGTCGTCCTGGATCTTCACTGGCTCCACCGCCTGGCCGAGCAGGCATTGCTGCCGCCAGCATCGACGCTCTCCGTCGTCGACCAGGACGGGGTGGTCCTGGCTCGCTATCCTGACTCGCGAGGCTGGGTCGGGAGGGTTGTGCCGGAGGCGACCATCGTTCGGGCCGTGCTGTCGAGACAGGCCGAGGGCACCGCCGAGGCGCCGGGGCTCGATGGGATTCGACGTCTGTACGCCTTCACCCGGCTGCCCACGCGTGCCGAGTCGGGAGAGGTGTACATCGGCATCGGGACCCCGACAGCCGTCGTCTTCGCCGAGGCGGACCGGGCCCGGACACGCAATCTCCGCGGGCTCGGGCTCGTGGGAGCCCTGGCTCTCGGGGCAACGTGGATCGCCGGCAACCTGCTGATTCTGCGCCGGGTGCATCCCATCGTGAGGGCGACACAGCGGCTGGGGGCGGGCGATCTGGGCGCGCGCACCGGGCTCCAGTCCAGGGCAGGGTCGGACGAGCTCAGCCAGCTCGCCCGCGCCTTTGACGACATGGCCGCCGCGCTGGAGCAGCGGACGGCGGAGGGCAAGCGAGCCGACGACGCGCTCAGAGCGAGCGAAGACCGCTTCCGATCGGTGGCGCAGTCCGCCGCCGATGCCATCATCGTCGCCAGAGCCGATGGGACCGTCCTCTTCTCGAATCGCGCGACGCAGGCGATGTTCGGTTACGGGGAGGACGACCTGCTGGGGAGGCCGCTCGCGCTTCTGATGCCGGAGCGCCATCGCGAGGCTCACCAGGCCGGTCTCGAGCGGCTGGGAGCCACCGGTGAGTCGCGGCTCCTTGGCAAGGTGGTCGAGCTCCACGGGAGAAGGAGGGACGGCACGGAATTCCCGCTCGAGCTGGCGCTGGCCGGCTGGGAGACGGGCGGTCAGCGGTTCTTGAGCGGGGTGATCCGCGACGTCACCGAGCGCCAGCGGGCGGAGCGCTTTCAGGCGATGGGGCTCGCGGTGGCCGGGGTGCTGGCC
This sequence comes from Candidatus Rokuibacteriota bacterium, assembly GCA_030647435.1. Classification (NCBI taxonomy): domain Bacteria; phylum Candidatus Rokuibacteriota; species Candidatus Rokuibacteriota bacterium. The sequence continues at coordinate 91,931 of JAUSJX010000155.1, read as the reverse complement.
GAAGTCACGACGCTCGACGAGGCGACCCCCCGCGTGCTGGAGGAGGTCTGCCTGGGGGCGGACTGGGACCTCGTCGAGATGTGGGTCGCCGACGGGGACGAGCTCAGATGGCAAGGGAGCTGGCACCGGCCTGAGCTCGAGGCGAGCCCGTTCCTGGCGGCCAGCAGAGAGATGCCGGTGGGGCGCAGTGGGGGCCTGGCCGGTAAGGCCTGGAGGGAAGGCCAGCCGGTGTGGGACGAGGACGTTCTCGCCAACCCGGGGTTCATGAGGGCCGAGGCGGCGGCGGTCGCGGGGTTGCACGGGGCGCTCGCCTGCCCGCTGCGCGGCAAGGCGCCGGTCGGGGTGCTTGCCTGCTTCAGCCGGGCGCCGCGCCCCCGCGACGACCGTCTGCTCGCGGTGATGCAGGACGTGACCCAGCGGGTGGGCCACTTTGTGGAGCGGCAGCGCGCGGCGGAGGTGCTCCGGCAGAGCGAAGCGCAGGTGCGCCAGCTCCAGCGGCTGGAGTCCGTGGGCCGGCTGGCCGGTGGCGTGGCGCACGATTTCAACAACCTCTTGACGGTGATCCTGGGGCGCAGCCAGCTCCTGCTGGCCCGCTCCCAGATCGACGATCGGGCGCGCCAGGACGTCACCCTCATTCAGCAGACGGGGGAGCGGGCTTCGGCGCTCACCCGCCAGCTCCTCGCCTTCAGCCGGAAGCAGGTCCTCGAGCCCAAGGTGCTGGACCTCAGCGCCCTCGTGTCCGGTCTGGCCGTGATGCTGCGGCGGCTGATCGGCGAGGACATCGACCTCGCGGTCCGTCCCGGTCCGGACCTGGGCCACGTGAACGCCGACCCCGGGCAGGTGGAGCAGGTGATCGTCAATCTGGTCGTGAATGCCCGCGATGCCATGCCGCAGGGCGGGCACCTCACCCTCGAGACCGCCAACATCGAGCTCGATGCCCGCTACGCCCGCCAGCACCCGGGCGCGCACCCGGGGTCCTACGTGATGCTTGCGGTGAGCGACACCGGCATCGGCATGGATGCCGAGATCCAGGCGCGCGTCTTCGAGCCCTTCTTCACGACGAAGGAGCCCGGCAAGGGGACGGGGCTGGGCCTATCCACCGTGTACGGCATCGTCAAGCAAAGCGACGGCTACATCTCCCTCTCGAGCGCGCCCGGCCGTGGGACCACCCTCAAGATCTACCTCCCCCGCGTCGAGGCTCCCGTCGCGACGGAGGGGCAGGTGGTCTCCACGCCCGCTGGGGGCTCAGAGACGATTCTCGTCGTAGAGGACGAGGACGAGGTCCGGGCACTCGCACTCGAGGTGCTCGAACAGAGCGGATACACCGTCCTCGCCGCCAGCGGGCCGGCCGAGGCCCTGGGGATCGCCGAGCGGCACGACGGCCCCATCCATCTCATCCTGACCGACGTGGTGATGCCGCACATGAGCGGGCCCCAGCTCGCGAAGGACATCGCCCCGCTCCGCCCGGGCATCAAGGTGCTCTACATGTCCGGATACACGGCCGACGCGGTAGCCCAGCACGGCATCCTGGACCCGGGCCTCTCCCTTCTCCAGAAGCCGTTCCTGCTCCACGCCCTCGCCCGGAAGGTGCGTGAGGTCCTGGACACTCCACCATAGACCGCGCACCACGGCCAGCGCGAAGCGGGCGCGCCCGGCCAGGTCGCCGCCCCACTGGTCGGTGCGCTGGTTGGCGAGCGGGGTGAGGAATTGGTGGATCAGATAGCCGTGGCTGCCATGCAGCTCGATGGCGTCGAAGCCCGCCTCCCGGGCGCGTGCCGCGGCCTCGGCGAAGCGCTCCACGAGGGCCGGGATCTCCTCGCCCTCGAGCGCGCGCGGCATCTCGCGGACCATGGGGCAGGGGATGGCCGAGGGCGCCACCGGCTGGCGCCCGGAGACGCGCAGGCTCATCTGCCGGCCGGCGTGATAGAGCTGCATGGAGATCGGCACGCCGTGGGCGTGAACGGCCTCCGCCACCCGGCGCAGACCCTCGATCATGCTGTCGTCGTCGGCGCGGAGCGCCACCGGGAAGGGCGCGCCGGAGGCGTCCACCGCGGTGGCCTCGGTGGTCACGAGCGCGATGCCGCCCTCGGCGCGCCGCGCGAGGTAGCGGACGAGCCGATCGGTGGCGTGCCCCTCGGCGCTCGCGAAGCCCGAGCCCATGGCGGCCATGATGAGCCGGTGCTCGAGGCGGAGCGTGCCGATGTGGATGGGGCTCCCGCTGCTGCCCCCTCCCGTCAGTAATCCGTCCCACTCTCGGGGACTCTGCCCCTGAAGACCGTAGCTTGACTGCCCCGCGGTCGCCGGCGCACGATCACCGTTGATGACTGGCCTGGCTGGGGGATCGATGCTGCGGTCCGCGTGGCTCTCTCGGCGCCCGCCACCCCGCCGCCGGGCCCCGCCGGCCCCGGCCCGGTCTGATAATGGCCTTTATGTCGCCTATGCTCCCGAATCTACCACGTCATGGCGGCGCTCAACGATCCCCGGCAGTGCAGCCTCACGCATCGGCCCAAGTCGGGCTCGTCGCATCGAGGCTCTGGGGCGGCGCGAACGCATGTTCGCGTCATGCGCTCATTCTGAAGAAGCTTCAACCCTCTCTCGTCGAGGTGTTCATCCCGTCCCAGCTACCGGGCCTCTGTTCTTGATCTTGCCCGCCAGATCAACCTTCATAGGCGTGCCCCTACGAATCCATTATGGGTGTGTCGATCACGTCAATCACGCCGCCACGATGACCGAGAGCCGCCCATGCTCCTTGCGGGTCGGGCGCACGGTGATCTCGACGTCCTGCCCGAGGTCGGTTAGAAACTGCATCAGACGCTCGACCGAGAACGTCCCCGACCGGTTGCGCATCAGCGCGGAGACGTGCGGCTGTTTAGTCCCGAGGATCTCGCCGGCCTTGGCTTGGGTGAGGCCGCGCGCCTTGATGAGCTTGTAGATCTGCAGCGTCAGGCGCGCCTTCAGAAGCTCCTGCTCGGGCTGCTCGAGGTCCAGATCGGCAAACACGTTGCCGCTGCCCTCCTCGAAGCGGATTCTCTCTTTCCTGTTCTTCCTCATCTCAGTTCTGCCTTTCTCTATGAAGCCGCCCGGCCTCCATCAGCCGGCGGCGGATCAGTTCGATATCCTTCTGCAGTGTTGCTATGCCCTTCGTCGACTTCTTCTGGAAAGCGTGAAGGACATAAACCCTGCCGGCGAATTGCGTTGTGTAGACCACGCGGTACGTGTTGGTGTCGTGACGGTCGACGATCTCCATCACGCGGGCTCCCCCGAAGCCCTTTAGCGGCTTGGCTGCCGGATCGGTTTCGCCCTGCTGGGCGGTGTAGAGCGCCTGGCCCATATCCCGGCGGACCTGCTCCGGGAAGCTGCGCAGGTCATCCCGGCTTGAGCCCATCCAGATTATTGGCTTTACGTCACTCTTCATTATACGAGTATACGTATTGTGGTATATTCGTCAAGGTCCAGCGCCGGTTGTCCCGTCGACCGCGGACGTCGTGTTTTCCACAGTGAAAGAACGGCAGCCGTTTCTTGCCATGAACTCCCTGCTGCTGCACTGAGCCCCACACGAACTCCGTAGTACGATCTCAACCCGCGAGGCACCGAAACAGGTCGGACTTCGGCACCAAAAGCAAATCGGGCGCTCCCGATTCTCTGGAAGCGCCCGATCGTCAGATGGTGGGCCGTGGAGGGCTCGAACCTCCGACTGGGACTCTGCCCCTGAAGACCGTAGCTTGACTGCCCCGCGGTCGCCGGCGCACGATCGCCGTTGATGACTGCCCTGGCTGGGGGATCGATGCTGCGGTCCGCGTGGCTCTCTCGGCGCCAACCACCCCGCCGCCGGACCCCGCCAGCCCCGGCCCGGTCTGATAATAGCCTTTATCTCGCCTATGCTCCTCATGCGCAACACGCCGGACGCTCTCCGCTTCATCGGGCTCGCCGCGCGCGAGGGGGTCGGCGCGGTCATCGCCGAGCGGGACGGACCGTTCGCCGACTACAGCCAGGGGCCGCCGGAAGAGCAGCCCGATCCCACGCATGTCATCCATCCTCCGCGCCGCTGAGGACGCTGCAGAAAGTTCGTGCCTCGATTGACTTGGCCGGCCCCCCGGCCTAGCATCCCCGGAGGAGGGTGACATGGCCTACGACTACAAGCGCTACTTCGACGAGATCGCGGTCATCCGCGACCTGACCAATATGCCGGAGGAGATGAAGTGGCGCACCGCCGCCCCGGCGCAGGACGGCGAGCGCCACCGGATCGTCCTCTACCTCGGGTGCAACGTCTTCCGCACCTCCCACATGGTTCAGACCGTCATCGCGATTTTCGACCGCCTCGGGCTCGACTACGTCGCGGTGGGCGGCCCGACGTACTGCTGCGGGATCGTCCACCATCAGCAGGGCGATACGGTCGCGGCCGGCGGCATGGCGGATCACACCATCAAGCTCTTCGAGCGCTATGAGCCCGAAGAGGTCGTGGTGTGGTGCCCGTCCTGCATCTATTTCTACGATGAAATCCGACAGGCCCGGCTTCCCTTCAAGGTCAGTCATGCCGCCGAGTTCCTCGTGTCGAAGCTCCCGGAGATCCGGTTCACCGGGCGGGTGAACGCAACGGTCGCGCTGCATTACCACAACGTGAATCAGCCCCGGCGGAGCGAGGGGCTCGCGGGGCAGCGGCTGCTCGAGGCGGTGCCCGGGCTTCGCTTCGTGGACATCGAGCCCAACCCGCGCTTCGGCCGGAGCTGTACGCCGTCCGTCCAGCAACAGGTCGGACCCGAGGTGTGGAACCAGATGGCGCGCGAAGAGATCGACCGCGCCCGGGCGGTGGGTGCCGACACCCTCGCCACGATCTACCACGGTTGCCAGCGTTATCTCTGCGTCTTCGAGCCCGAGAGCCCCATCGCCATTGAGCACTACCTCTCCGTCTTCGGCCGCGGGCTCGGCATCGAGTTCGAGGACAAGTTCAAGAAGTACCGCCTCTGGCAGGACCCGGAGCGCGTCCTCGCCGAGACCACGCCCTGTCAGCGCGCCAACAATGTCGACGCCGCGCGCGCCCGCGCGGTGGTGGTGGGAGCATTCGGGTCGCTCCCTTCCGCTCGCGGCCCGGACAGTTCCCCGCCGTCGTAGCGGGCCCCGGAGTCAGCGCGCGCGGACGAGCTTGAGCCGTCGCGCGGTGAGGCGCGCCATGCGCGGGTCGCGCTCGACGCCGATCCACTCGCGGCCGAGGCCGAGCGCCACGCGCCCCACCGTCCCCGCGCCGCAGAATGGATCCAGCACCGCCCAGCGCTTCCGGCTCGCCAGAAGCAGCGCGCGCAGCACGGGCTCGGGCGTGGCGTCCCAGATGCTCTCCGGGTGCGTGCGCGGCAGCGGCAGCATCCAGCAGTGGCGCGGCACCGGGGTCAGGTCTTGCATTCATACATTGCCCGCCGGACTCCGCGGCGGCGAGCGTTCATCTGCAGTGGCCTGATGTCGGATTGCAAGACCTGACCCCGGGTGTCATGACCCCGGGTGTCACTGGCGTGGGGTCTCCGCCGCCTGGACCACGGGGGGCGTCGCCACGATCGCGGAGCCGACCAGGAGCGCGACGAGAGCGAGTGTGAGCAACGTCCAATGCCGTCGAATTTTGGCAGTCATCTGACACCTCCAGCGGGCGTGGGACTTTGGATTATGACGCGTCATGGAACACGCTTCGGGTTCCGAGAGGATGGGGTTCCGGCTTCGGTAGCCTTTCCGTCCACCATCTCCGGAGATGCAATCTCCCTCGGCCGGGAACATCTCAACAACGTCGCGCGGGCACGGGGCTCGAATTCCTCCTCTACTTTCCCTTCAGCGTGACGTCCTCGTAGGGGGCCGAGTAGGCGTGGCCTGCAATCAGCCCAAGGCCCGATTCTCCCACCCGTGACCCCACGCCGTTTATGAACGCGAGCTGCCAGATGGGCGCGTACACGGCCTTGTCGTGCACCAGCTGCTGGATCTTCTGCAGGGTCGCCTCGCGTCGCTTGGAGTCCCTCTCGGCCGCCTGCTCCCGAAAGAGGCCGTCGAGGTCAGGGTAGCTGCCATAGACGTAGATGCCGTCCGTGATGACAAAGGCCTCAAGGCGAGTGGCGGCGTTGCCGAAAGCTCCGCTAGCGCCCTGGATGATGTTCTTGAGCTTCTTCTTAGCATAGGCCTTGAAGAACGCCGCCCGCTCCAGCGGCCGCAGCTGGGCCCGGATGCCGATGGCCTGGAGATTGTTGAGGACGACCTCGGCGAGGTTCGAGTACGAGGCGTCGCAATAGTAGTCGCCCGCGTCGAAGCCGTTCGGGTAGCCCGCGTCGGCCAGGAGCTTCTTCGCCTTGGCCGGGTCGAAGACGGGCGGAGGCGGCTGCCAGAAGAACTCGAAGTTGTTGGGGATGATGCTTCCGGTGACCTTGGAAAAACCGAGCGTCAGCGCCTGGTTGATCGTCGGCCGGTCGATGGCGAGGCTGGCTGCGAGCCGCACGCGTTGGTCGTGCCACGGCGACTTCGCGTCCCACTGATCGGGGAAGTAAAGCCAGAACGGGGCCTGGATCACGGTGGGTTTGAGGTTCAGCGCCGGTGTCCGCTGGATCTCCTCGGCGAGTTCCCCGCGTACCGAGTAGACGATGTCCACCTCGCCGCGCTTGAGCGCAGCCAGGCGCGTCGCCTCGTCGGGGATCACCTTGAAGACGAGGCGCTTGACGTGTGGGGGTTTCCGCCAGTACTGGTCGTAGGCCTCCAGGACCAGTTCCACCCCGGGCGTGAACGAGACGAACTTGTAGGGACCGGCGCCCACGGGCGCCTTCTTGAAGCCCTCGTCACCCACTTTCTCCACGTACTTCTTGGGCTCGATCCACCCCGCGCCGCTCGCGCCGGTGTAGAAGGTCAGGAAGTCGGGCCACGGCGCCTTGAGCCGGAATCGCACGTGGCTCGGATCGGGCGTCTCGATGGCGACCACCCGCTCCTTCAAGGTCTTATTGGCGCTGCCGCGGTAACGCTCGAAGGAGAACTTCACGTCTTCGGCGGTGAGAGGCTCGCCGTCGTGGAACTTGACGCCCTTGCGGAGGACGAACTCGTAGACGAGCCCATCCTTGGACACCGACCATGACTCCGCGAGGCTCGGCGTCACGGGCTGCCCGGGCATGGGTTTCACCAGCGCGTCGTGCAGGGCGTAGTAGATCATGTACGGCGTGATGATGCCGGGCGCCTCGGCCGGGTCGAACCAGGTCGGGGCCAGGGAGACGTGCACGCCCCACGTCACGTTGCCGTCAGCAGCGGTCGCAGGCGACACCGCGTACCCAACCAGCAGCAGTGCCAGGAAGGCTTGCAAGAGAGCGCGAGAATGTCTCATCGCCACCACCTCCGCGTCGAGGAGCGTTGAGGGCACCGAAGATTGAGTCACTGCTGCAACCTTGAGGCCAACCCCACGCCCGGTGAGCGTGCCTGTTCAGCGCAGCAATCCTCAGTCATTGGAGGCCGGAGCGAGAACAAGACGCCGCCGTGTGGCGACGCCGCGCACGACAGCTTGTCGTGGCTACGACAACTTGTCCGCGGGTCGGCCCGCCTGCGCGTGATGCGACGTCCTGCCCTCAGAACCTCGATTGCTTACCTTGACAAGCGAGCGTTATCATTGGCCCGAATCCATGAGGCTTCGACTCCGCCTCGTCGTGCTCCTTATGGTGCCGCTCCTGGTCATGAGCGGTGTCTACGGGATGGTTCGTGTGCAGCAGGAAACGCGCGCACAGGTGGAGGACGAGCGCGAGCGCGCCGCAGGGATGGCGCGCACGATCCAGATCGCGGTGGAGAGCGCCTTGGCCGTGCGTGGTCGGCCACACACCGAACTGGTGGGCCTGTTGGATGACTTGACTCTCGGACAGACGGCGATCGATCGGATTCGCGTCTTCGACCGAACGGGCCAGGTCCTTGCTGCCTCGAATGCCCGAACGGCGGCGTTACCTCCGAGCGCTGAGACGGTAGCACGGGTGATCGAGAGGGGGACAGGCGACCTCGTCGAGAGCCATGTCCGCGACAAAGACTCGTGGGTGTACATCTTGCCTGTCAGGTACTCCCCCCTGGGGGGCCGCGACCATTCGGCCGCCGCGCGGATGGCGCTGGAGATCGCCTTCGTCCCGCCGAACAGCCGGATGATGGCTCGCCAGGCCATCCGCGACGTGTTGTTGCGAGTCGGGGTCTTGACTGTCAGTCTGGCGCTGTTGATTGCCGTCGTGCTGCAGCGTCAGGTCCTGCGTCCCGTGGCGGACTTGGCCCGCTCGATCCGGGCCCTCGGTGAAGGCCGTCGAGGGCCGCCCCTGCCGGTGAAACGGCAAGATGAGCTCGGAGACCTAGCGGCGGCATTCAACCGCATGACAGAGCGTCTCGAAGAGGCCCGGCAGGCCATGGTGGCGGAGGCCGAGTACGCTCTGGACCTCGAGCAGAAGTTGCGCCGGTCGGAGACCCTGGCGGTGGCCGGAAAGCTTGCCTCCGGGATCGCCCACGAGGTCGGTACGCCGCTGAACATCATCTCTGGGCGCGCCGAGATGGTGTTGCGCTCGCTTCCCCCGGAGCATCCCGGCCGCCAGGATCTTGAGCGGATCATTCATCAGATTGACCGCCTGTCGAACATCGTTCGATCCCTGCTCGACACGGTGCGGCTCGGCAAGCTCGAGGTGCAACGCGTGTCCGTCGAGACGCTGATTAGCCAGTTGCTCCTCTTGCTGGAGCACGTGGTGCGCAAGCGCGGGGTCTCCATGACGACGAGCATCCCGAAGGACTTGCGCGACGTGGCCGGAGATCCCAGCCGGCTCCAGCAGGTCTTCATCAATCTCATGATGAACGCGGTCGAAGCCACGCCACCCGACGGGATGATCAGCGTCAAGGCAGAGCCATGCCCGAATGATGGGCGTGCCGGGGTATCGATCGAGGTCACGGATACTGGAGCAGGAATTCCTCCGGACGCGGTGGGTCAGATCTTCGAGCCGTTCTACACGACGAAGTCCCTCGGAGAGGGCACGGGGCTCGGCCTCGCCATCACCCGCGACATCATCCGCGATCATGGAGGCCTCATCCTCGCGCAGAGCCGTCCCGGCCACGGCTCAACCTTCTCCGTCTGGCTGCCCGCGTGGGAGGGGCTGGCATGACCGAGCGGCGCGTTCTCGTCGTCGACGACGATGCGGAAATGAGCGCAATGCTGGCGCGCCATCTGGAGAGCGAAGACATGGCCGTCGTGGCCGCGACGGGCGGCCGGGAGGCGTTGAAGGCGCTTACCTCCCAGGAGTTCGATGTGGTCATCACGGATCTCGTCATGGACGATGTTGGTGGCCTCGAGGTGCTGGCCGCCGCCACCCGGTGCCGACCCGCGCCGCGCATCATCCTCATGACCGCGTTCGGCACCCTGGAGACGGCCATCGAGGCCATGCGTCAGGGCGCCTATGACTACCTGGCGAAACCCTTCAAGCTGGCCGAGGTCACAGTGGCGGTGGGCCGGGCCTTGGACGACCACCGCTTGCGCCGCGAGAACGCACGACTGCGCGCGGAGGTCGAGCGGCAGCAGGGACTGGACCGAATCTTGGGACGCTCGAAGATCATGCAGGAGACCGTGAGCCAGATCCGCGCCGTCGCTGGGAGTGACTCCTCGGTGCTGCTGCTGGGGGAGAGCGGAACCGGGAAGGAGCTCGTGGCGCAGGCGATCCACTGGGCCAGCCCGCGGCGCGGCGGGCGGTTCATGGCGGTGAATTGCGCTGCGGTGCCCGAGACCCTGCTCGAGTCGGAGCTCTTCGGCCACGAGAAGGGCGCGTTCACGGGCGCCGACCGCCGTCGGGAAGGACTCTTTGCCGCGGCGAGCGGAGGAACGCTATTTCTGGATGAAGTCGGGGACATGCCGCCGGCTACTCAGGCCAAGCTCCTTCGCGTGCTCCAGGACCGAGCCGTCCGGCCAGTGGGAGGGACGGCATCGACGCAGCTGGACCTTCGCATCGTAACCGCCACCAACAAGGATCTTCCGGCCATGGTCAAGGACGGTCGGTTCCGTGAAGATCTCTACTACCGGCTGGCGGTGATTCCCATCCGGCTGCCCTCGCTCCGCGAACGGCCAGAGGACATCAGGCTGATCGCCGAGCACTACCTCAGAGAGACGGTCGCTCGGCTCGGCAAGGAGATCGAGGGATTCGACGAGACGGCGCTCAGCTGGATGGAACATCACACGTGGCCGGGAAATGTTCGCGAGCTCGAAAACGTGATCGAACGGGCGGTCGTTCTCACGCATACGCCCAGAATCACGCGGGCCGACCTCGGAACCGAGTTCACCCTGTATGAGACCAACTCCCCGCTTCGGCCGACGTTGGCGAAGCTCGAGGGGCAATACGTCCGCCGCGTCCTCGAAGAAGTGCGAGGCGACAAGGTGGCGGCCGCGAAGATTCTCGGCGTCTCCGTGCGGACGCTCCAGCGAAGGTTCAAGGAGCTGTAGCTGCGCCTACGGGCTCTCTGTTCTCGATGACACGCTGTCGCTGAAGCGACAGGTTGTCGTGCCCACCGGGGGCAGCAGGATCGGGCGCCGCAAGCCCACCAGAAGAAAGCAGAGCATTTCCACGGCGTAGGGTGCACCGCTGCCACACCGAGCCGGTGGTCTGCTCGTTGCAATGTCCGTACGACATATGGCAGACCAGGGGCCCCCGAAGCTGAACCCTGATCTTCAGCCGCGCGTCATGATCGTCGATGACGACGCCGAGATGCGGGCCCTCCTGCGTGACGTCCTTGAACGCGACGGCTTCCTCGTACACGAACACTCAGCGGGCGATGGGCTCGTGCCACTGCTCGAGGACTGGATTCCTGATGCCATCGTATTGGACACGGAGATGGCGGGGTCGAACGGGCTCGATCTGCTGCCGGACATCAGGCGACGCCATCCGCGCACGCCAGTCGTGCTCGTCACCGCATTTGGCGGGTCGGAGGTCGAGGCCGAGGCGCTGAGACTCGGCGCGGCCTATTACATGGACAAGCCCTTCCGGGTTGCCCGATTGCTCGAGGTGCTGCGAGCGGTGGTCAGCCAGGCCACACGGGAGAGCGATCCGCCGGCAGGGCGAATCTGGGTTGTGAATGGCGACCGGACATAGTCAGGTGAATCTGCCCCGATCGGCCTATCCGAAGAATGAGCCTGCGGATCCAGCCGAGTTGGCCCGGGAAATTGCGCGGGAAGCTCGGTCACGCGGGGGGCTGCTGCTCTTCACGGACTATGACGGCATGCTCTGCCCAAGCGTGCGGGATCGACGCAGCGTCGGGTTGCCGCTGCTGGTCCGTGGCGCTCTGGTGGCCCTGGCGACAACACCCGCCACGCGAGTCGTCATCATCTCTGGAGAGGATGCGTGCGATCTCGAAACCCGCATCAACGTGCCGGGTGTCATCTACGCCGGCTGCCGAGGACTTCAGATCCAAGGGGCGGGGATAGCCTTTTATCACCCTGCCGCCGCCCGACTGAGAGAGATGCTACCGCTCCTGGCTCAAGAGCTGTCGGAATGTCTTGCGCCCCTGCCGGGTGTAGAAGTGGAGATCAAAGAGCTCGGCGTCACGGTGCATACTCGCCGAGTCGACCCTTCAGCCGTTCCTGTGATCATTGCCCAGGCGGAGGAGCTCAGGCGGAAATCCGCGTCCGAGTTCAAGGTGTGCCAGTCCGAGTCAACGGTAGACCTTTTCCCGGACCTGGATTGGCGGAAAGGCTCCAGTGCTCTCTGGATCCTGGAGCAATGGGTGCGGGAGGGACGCGGTCAGCCAGTCGTCGTTTACCTTGGCGATGACGACGCGGATGAGGACGCCTATCTGGCGCTTCGAGAACATGGCTATGCGGTACACGTCGGGCGGCTGGCAGCCGCGACACCTTATTGGGTCGTCGACCGGGCGGCGGCCATCGACCTCTTGGCACAGATCGCGTTCGCTTGGAGCGTTCATTCGTTGGGCCGGTGAGACACCGTTTCTCGGGAGGAAGACCGACTGTACGCCGCGTTCGCGGGGATCGTACTTTCGATGCTCCTGTCCACCCTGCTGCTCGATGACCGGTCGGGCTGAGGCTGCCGTATGGAGAAGATGTCCGGACAATACTTCGGTGACGGAGGAGATCCATGGAAGGAAGGAACGAGAGAATGGGCCTTAGAGAGCGGTGGCTAAAGGCTCGACCGACGAAAACGATTGTCTTTTGGTCGTGGGTGGCCTGTGCAGTGCTGACTATGATCGTCGGTTTCACGTGGGGTGGATGGGTTCGGGGGGCTACGGCGCGGAGCATGGCTGAGGCAGAGGCTGAGGATGCGGTCGTCAAGCACCTGGCGCCAATTTGTGTTGTCCAGTTCCCGCAGGATCCGGCGAAAAGTCAGAAGCTGAAAGAGCTGAGAGAAATGAATGCGTACGAGAGAGGGGATTATGTGAAGAAGCACGGGTGGGCGAAGATGCCTGGCGAAGGGGAAGCGGATAGCAGGGTTGCCGACGAGTGCGCCAAACTGATCAACCAGTAGCTCAGGCAGTAGCTCAGGCGCCCCGAACCATCAAAACTCCACTTCCAGTGCCTCGGAGCTAAGGATACCGAGAAGGAGCTGCCGATGGGCAAAGGGTTGTTCGTGGGGGCAGTCGTCCTGACTTTGGTACAGGTAGTGATTTCCAGCAGTTCACCGGTACGCGACGCCGCGATGATCGGGGGGGGGGCGGTGTTGCTCCTCGTGGGTTTGGTGGAACGCCCTCGGGATAGGGGACGTCAGACGTCGGCGCTGAGTGGTCGAGCCCGCAGAAGGCCAGATTCCCTACTTGAGTGAACGCACAAGCGTGAAAATCGGGAACGGGAGTCCTACACGGTCGCGCGAGACTATGGAAAAGATAAACACCACGGAGGGCACGACCATGGGACATCGCATCGGAATCGTGACGCTATTGATGGCGGTCGGTGCCGGGATCGTAGTAGGGCTGCCCTGGATGCTCGCCGATCCTGCGGGCAGCGTGCCGTCGCTGTTGAGGCACGGCGCCTGGGTGGTGGCTGTGCTCGTGTGTGGCCTCATGTGGCTCGCGGTCGAGTACGGTCGGGATCGGCGTCGGGCGCTCCGTGATCGGCGCAGACAGCTGAGGAAGATCGACTGGGGAGGAAGTTGAAGGTTCCCAAGATACCACGAGCGCCGAGAACGGCCCAGTGCCCGTGGGTCCGCCCTTCCTTCTCGACCTTCGTGAGTTGCCCAGACTATGACAAGGCCCAGGGCCGCAGTGTCCAAGAACTGCCGGAAACAGTTGAAGAAGCGCGCGGCAGACTGTAAACACGGGTTCGAATCCGGTCGGACTCCTGTCACCGAGATTGTTCACCCACATCGCGCAGCAGCACGCAATTCGCCGCAACATAAAGCCACTGCTTCCGGGTGCCGTCGCGGAGGAGGTCATCATGATCCCAATGGTGGCTCAATCCAGCCGATCGGAGGCGGGAAGGGCTTGTTCGCCCGCGGCCAACGGGGGCACGCTGTTCCTGGACGAGATCGGCGATATGTCCTTGGCCACCCAGGCCAAGCTGCTTCGCGTGCTCCAGGAGCGCGGTCCGCCTCCTCGGAGGGACGGCATCGGTGCAACTGGATCTTCGCATCGTGGCGGCCACCAACAAGGACCTCCCCGCCATGGTTAACGATGGTCGGTTCCGCGAGGACCTCTACTTCCGTCTGGCGGTGATCCCCATCCGGCTGGCGTCGCCCCGCGAGCGGCTGGAGGACATTATGCCGATCGCCGAGCACTGCCTCCGGGAGACGGCTGCCCGTCTCGGGAAGAGGATTGCCGGATCCGACGAGACGGCGGTGCAGTGGATAGAGCGGCACACGTGGCCGGGAAATGTCCGGGAGCTCGAGAACGTGGTCGAGCGCGCGGTCGTGCTGGCGCGTGACGCCAGAATCACGCGAGCCGACTCGGTACCGAGTTCACCCTGGACCAGGCCAGCTTCCCCCTCCGGCCGACGCGAAGCTCGAGGGGCAAGTATGTGCGACGTGTGCTCGAAGAAGTGCGCGGCGACAAGGGGGCGGCGGCGAAGATCCTCGGCGTTTCGGTGCGGACGCTCCAGCGAAGGTTTCCTGGCGGCAACCGCTTGACGGCGGTGTGCAGGCGTCGACTCCGGCCTGAGGCCTACCGGGAGAGCGGATCTGCCGCGCGGTTCTCCGCCGGCGCGAGCGCGAGCCGGTCCCTGACGGCCTGCACGTAGGCCTGAAACTCCCACAGGCGCGCGGCGGACACCGGCTCCCCGGGGATGAACGTCTCGCTCAGCGGATCGATCGCCCGGCCGTTCTTGCGCAACCGGTAGTCGAGGTGCGGTCCCGTGGCGAGTCCGGTGGCACCGACATGCCCGATCACGTCACGCTGACGCACGCGATCGCCGTGGCGGACCCGCGTCCTGGAAAGGTGGTTGTACATCGTCTCGTACCCCCGGGCGTGGTGGACGGTCACGCTAAGACCATATCCTCCCGCCCAGCCAGCGGCTGTCACCACGCCGTCGGCCACGGCGCGCACGGGTGTCCCGATGGGCGCGCCGTAGTCGATGGCGAGATGGGGCCGGAGACCGCCGAGGATGGGGTGCCGCCGGGCATGCGAGTAGCCCGAGGTGATGCGGGTGAACTCGAGCGGGGCGCGGAGGAAGATCTTCCGGGTCGCCCGGCCCTGGAAGTCGTAGTACCGCGATGACCCGTCGCGGTCGGGAAAGCGGACGGCCGAGAGCGTCGGGCGGTCGGCGCTCCGGTACTCCGCGGCCGTGATGTCGCCGTAGCCGACGAACTCGCCCTTGGCGAAGCGCTTCTCCACGAGCATCCGGAACTCGTCGCCGGGCAGGGCATCCGCCGCGAAGTCGAAGTCCCACTCGAACAGGGCGACGAACTTTGCGGTCAGCACGGGCCCCTCACCGAGACGTTCCACGCTGGCGAAGAGCGAGTCCTCGAGGTGGCCCGCGACCGTGTCGACGCGCGTCTCGACCGGGAGCCGGTACGCCTTCGCGGTCCAGGTCCGCCCCCCTGAACCATCCGCGCCTTTGTTCGGCTCCGGCGCACTGTGGGGCCGGATCTCGTAACGCTCGATGGGGGATCGCTGGTGCACCACGCCCAGCAACTCTCCGTCGTTCCCCCGTTCGAAGACGAGCTGCTCGCCGGGCGTCAGTCGCCGCAGATTCATTTCGCGACGGAGGGCAGCGCTGATCTCCAGTGCGTCGAGTCGGGACACTCCGCTCCGCCGGAGCGCCATCTCGAGAGTTTCCCGCGACTTCAGCACCGTTGTCTTGATCGATGGCGAGCCGCCAGGCGACACGCGGCGCGACACGAGGGCGGGGTCGGGCCCGATATCGCCTGTGCTCGCCGGGAGGATCAGAATTGCCAGCACGAAGAACGACGCGATGCCGGGATGAGTCCGGAAGGATCGCATGGCCACTGCCTACGATAGCGCGACGATCACGAAGCGGCTACTCATTTCGCCCGGTCGTCCTCGCCGCATGATGACAGGCTGTCGCCGAGACGACAAGATGTCGCACTGGGCGACGCGCACCGGCGCCCGATCTCGCTGCCCGGCCACGCCAAACCCAAGCGTTTCCCGCGGCGTGCGGCACCCAGCCCATCCGTGGGGCTGGTGGTCCGCGCGTTGCAACGGCGCTGGACGGCAACGCAATTGTGGACCAGGGAGCGACGAGTTCGAACCCGGCTCATCGGCCAAGCGTGATGATCGTCGATGACGACGCTGAGATGCGGGCACTGCTGCGCGACGTCCTCAGAACGCGATGGCTTGCACGTGCGCGAGCAATCATCAGGCGATGGCCTGATGCCATTGCTCGACCCCTGAGCTTCTCCTGTTGCCGGGGGCGTACTAGGGGATAGGCATCTTCTCGCGGGTATAAGACGCACTCGTAGGAGAGGATCATGAAACTTGTCCGGATCGTTCAGATCGTGTGTGCTGTCCTGTTCCTGCCACTGACGTCCCTCGATGCCTTGGCCGGCGGTGGTGGGGTTGCCCGGCATGCCGGACACATCCATTCCGTACGGCCTTCGGACGGCATGCTCATCATCGAAGAGCTTGGCAGGGATGGCGTCTCCGAGGTACTCGAGGTACGGATTCAAAGCGCGAAGGTGGTTCGCGTCTGGCGCGACCCCGTGGACCCCTGGACGTGGCGCGAACGGGCGACGAGTATTTACCGATGGCCCGTGGGAACATTCGTGGTCGTGATCGGTCGCACAATCCACGAAGGGTCCGTGGAGGCGAGCCGCATCGAGATCCCGAAGATCACGCCAGAGTAAACGGTTCACTAGGAATAGCAGCGTGCCACCAGCGGGTGGGACCCGGACTCCGAGGCGCGACCATGAACACGGTGCGCGTAGGAAACATAAGGACCGTTGTGCCTATCGGGTTGACTCCGAAGCACACAACTGGTCGTAGGCAGGGGGGCCCGTGCCGTGGCGCCGAGCCCACCCATGGGATCGTTCGGAGTCAACCCGATAGGCACAAAGACCGTTATCAGCCACGGACCCTCCGGGAAAGCCTCCTCACAGCGCGGACAAAGCCGGGTTCCACTCGGGACCGATAGTGCGCCGGGCGCGGGCAGTCGTCAAGAGTGGCGCGGCACCGGGGTCAGGTCTTGCATTCATACATTGCCCGCCGGACTCCGCGGCGGCGAGCGTTCATCTGCAGTGGCCTGATGTCGGATTGCAAGACCTGACCCCGGGTGTCCGGGTGTCAGACCCCGGGTGTCAAGACCTGACCCCGGCAGCCGGAGTCAGCGCGCGCGGACGAGCTTGAGCCGTCGCGCGGTGAGGCGCGCCATGCGCGGGTCGCGCTCGACGCCGATCCACTCGCGGCCGAGGCCGAGCGCCACGCGCCCCACCGTCCCCGCGCCGCAGAATGGGTCCAGCACCGCCCCGCGCTTCCGGCTCGCCAGAAGCAGCGCGCGCAGCACGGGCTCGGGCGTGGCGTCCCAGATGCTCTCCGGGTGCGTGCGCGGCAGCGGCAGCATCCAGCAGAGCGTGGCGCCCGTCGGACGCACGCGGCTCCCGGCTTTGCGGAAGCGCAGCAGGTAGTTGATGCGGTTGTCCCAGCGCTCGCGCGGGCGCGTCTGCACCCAGATTCCCTTGGACTGGAGCCGCCAGCCCGTGCGCCTGAGCGATGCGGTCACCAGCCCGTCGAAGCCCACCCACTCGCGGCCGTCGTGGCGGTCACCAAGGACGAGCCAGAGGTCGCCGCCGGGTGCCAGCACCCGACGCCACTCGCGGCCGAAGCCGACGGCCAGGCTTCGCGCGTAGCGGTCGGCGGCGGCGCGGCCGCTGTCTGCGATCCAGTAGGGCGGTGACGTAAGGATGACGCCCACGCTCGCCGTCGGGACCGGCGAGAGATCGCGGCTGTCGCCCTGGTAGAGCTGCGCCCGTCCGTCCCTGCTCCCGTAGGCGATCACCGGCCGGCCTTGAGGCGCCAGCCGGCTTTGAGACGGTTGACGACCTGCTCGGCCAGGCGGATCGGCTCGGGCACGCGCGTGCGGCAGCAGGCGAGCGTCCATCTGATGGCTTGGCGGACGCCGATGCGGTGGCCGGGCGAGATCCAGAGCGGCTTGACGCCGTCCCGCGTGCGCACCACCGCCCCTACCTGACAACCCGCGAGCACGAGCGGCGTCCAGTCGCCGCGCCGCGGCCCGGGCTCGTCGTGTTCTCCGACCAGACGCGACTTGGCGCAGCCGACGCTCGGAAGGTCGAGCAGCACGCCCAAGTGCGAGGCGAGACCGATCCCGCGCGGGTGCGCGATGCCCTGCCCGTCGAAGAGGACGAGATCGGGCCTGTGCCGGAGGCGCCCGAAGGCACGCAGGAGCAGCGGCCCCTCGCGGAAGGAGAGATAGCCGGGTACGTACGGGAAGCGCGGGCGACCGGCCGCAGTGACGGTCTCGACGACGGCGCCGTCGCGGGGCGACCAGAGGACGACGGCGGCCCACGCGCGCGATCCGTCGCCGCGATAAGCCAGATCGGCCCCCGCCACGAGCCTCACGCGCCGGGGCCCGCCGCTGGCTCGGACGCGGGAGCGGAGCCGCGCCTGCACCGCCTGGGCGCGGACGATGCGCGGCGTCACAGCGGGTACGGCACGAGTTCCCGGGCGATCTCCACCTCGCCGGAGAACCTGGCGCGCGCCTCCTCTCGGAGCGCGTCGAGCTCGCCGTGGAGGCCGGCATCGATGTGGGCGAGGATGAGCCGCGTCACGCCCGCCCGAGCCGCAATCTCCCCGGCCTGGGCGGCCGTGGAGTGCGCGCCGATGCCGCGCGGCCGCCGCTCTGAGAACGTCGCCTCGTGGATGAGCGTGTGGGCGCCGCGCGCGAGCGCTTCAACGGCGGCGCAGGGCTCGGTATCGGAGGAGTAGACGACGGCGGGCCCGCCGGGCGCCTCGAAGCGCAGCGCCATGTTCGGCATGCCGCCGTGGGCATTCGGCGACGCCGTGATCGCGAAGTCTCCCGGCGTACCGATAGTGAACCCCTCCCGCGGAGGCACCGGCTCCCACACGACGGGGAATAGCCCCGGGCGCTCCAGCAGCCCAAAGAGGCCCAGCAGCGCGCGGAGCGGCGCCTCGTGCTCTTCGCGGCACGCAAGGTGCAGCGGCGTCGTCCGGCCCAACAGGAAGAGCGTCTGGACGAGGGAAGGCAGCCCGTAGGCGTGGTCGGGATGGATGTGGGTGATCACCACGCGGCTCAGGGCGCGCGGGTCCGTCCCCGCCAGCATGAGCTTCTGGGCCGGACTGCCGCCGCAGTCCACGAGGACGGCGTCGCGCTCACTGACGAAGACGAGGGATGTCGTGTCGCGGTTCCGCCCGGGGATGGCCCCCGAGCTGCCGAGAAAGACGAAGTGCACGGCGTCAGGCGGCGGCGCGGGCCCGACGCAGAAGCAGCGGGACGCCCACGAGCGCGAGCGCCACGCCGACGACGCTGGCCAGCTGTGCCACCCGAAGAGGCCCGAGCATGAGCGCGTCGGTCCGGAGAGCCTCGGTGATGAAACGGCCGACGGAGTAGAGCCCGAGGTAGGTCAGGAACAGCGCGCCCGGCGCCCGCTCGAGCCGGTCCCGGAAGACCCAGACCAGGACGACGAAGACGAGGAGGTCCCACACCGACTCGTAGAGGAACGTCGGGTGGAAGAACTCATCCTGGGCGTACTGGACGGGTCGGTGCGGCGCCGAGATGTAGAGCCGCCACGGCAGGTCCGTGGGCGTGCCGAAGGCCTCCTCGTTGAAGAAGTTGCCCCACCGGCCTATGGCCTGTCCCAGCGCGAGGCTCGGCGCGGCGATATCCAGGTACGTGACGGCCGGTAACCCGCGCCACAGCGCGTAGCCGCCGCCGAGGAGGAGTCCGCCCAGCACCCCGCCGTGGATGGCAAGCCCGCCCTCCCACACCGCGAGGATTTTGGCCGGGGAGCGGGTGTAGTAGTCGAGGTTGAAGGCGACGTAGTAGAGACGCGCGCCCACGAGCCCGCCGAGGAGCCCCAGCTCGCAAGCCTTGAGCAGGCTGTCGGGGTCCACGTCTCGCCGCACCGCCTCGCGGTAGGCGAGCCAGAGGCCCAACGCCATGGCGCTGGCCATGAGGATGCCGTACCAGCGGAAAGTCAGGGGGCCCAGCTGCGCGACGATGGCGCCGGGGGAGTGGAACATACGGCTTCCCTTATACGGCCCGCTCCCAGCGCTGTCAAATAAATCGGGCATTCCTGGCCAAATTCGTTGACACTCATCGCGCTGCTTGGGTATCATCAATTGTGCCCCTTGGTATCACTCTCCGTCAATAGAGGAGTCCCGCTTGCCACCTCAGGCCGCGATGTCTTCCGACGTCCTCGACCCAATCCTTCAGGCGGGTCCTCTCGCCAGATTCGTCTTGGGCGTGCTCCTCTTCTTCTCGGTCATCTGCTGGGCCCTCATCGTCGAGAAGTGGTGGGAGTTTCGCGCCATCAAGCGCGACGCGAAAGGCTTCACGCGGGCCTACCGCGAGGGGCGCCGATTCTCGATCATCTACGGCGCGGCGAAGAAGTTCCGCTCGAGCCCGCTCGCTCAGCTCTACTCGGCCGCGGGCCTCGAGCTGTCGAGCGTCTACGGCGGCGTGGACCAGGTGGACGCCGCGCTCGAGGACGGCGAAGGCCTGCCGCGTGACGCGCTCGACGCCGCGCACCGGGCGATGCGCCGCGCGACGGAGATCGAGGTGGCGCGCATGGAGCGCTACCTGCCCTTCCTCGCGACAACGGCCAGCGCCGCGCCCTTCATCGGCCTCTTCGGCACGGTCGTCGGCATCATGAGCGCCTTCCACGGCATCGGGCAGCAGGGCTCCGCGAGCCTGGCCGTCGTGGCGCCGGGCATCTCCGAGGCGCTGATCGCCACGGCCGCGGGGCTGGGCGCGGCGATCCCGGCCGTCATGGGCTACAACTTCTTCATCAATCGCACGAGGCGCCTGGCGACGGAGATGGACGGCTTCACGCTCGATCTCGTGAACATCTTCGCGCGGCCCGCGCCCGCAAAGGCCGCGAGCCGGTAGCCATGGCCTTCACCATGGACCACGGGAACGGCGGCGGTGGAGGCCGCCGCGCCGGCGGCGCGCTGGCCGAGATCAACATCGTCCCGCTCGTGGACGTCGTCCTCGTGCTGCTGCTCATCTTCATGCTGACGGCGCCGCTCATGTACCGGGGCATCGACGTCAACCTGCCGAGAACCGCCGGCAAGCCGACGGTGACGGAAGAGCGTATGGAGGTGACGCTCACCAAGGACCAGCAGATCTACCTCAACGGCAAGCCGCTGGCGCTCGCCACGCTCGAGCAGACGCTGCGCGACACCTTCAAGAACCGCACGGACAAGACGCTCTACCTCAAGGCGGACCAGGCCCTTCAGTACGGGTTCGTCGTCGAGACCATGGACAGGATCCGCAAGTCCGGCATCGAGAAGCTGGGCATGGTCACCGAACCCGTGCGGGGATCATGAGGGCGTTGACCGTCGCCCGCGGGCTGCCCATGCCCTCCCCCCTTCACGCGACGCGCTGGCGGGCGGCGGCGGCTCCGGCGCCGGCGCCGGTGCCGGTCAAGGCGCTGGCCTTCTCCGTGCTGGCCCACGTCGTCATCATCGCCGCGCTCGTGGGCGTGGCCCTTTCGGGCATCTGGGACCGCCCGAAGGTGCACGTGGTCAACCTCGTCACGTCAATCGCGGCCATCGGCAATCCGGCGGGGAGCGCGGCGTCCCTGCCGGCGCGCACGCTCAAGCCGACCACCCGCGAGCTCGCGCCCGACCCCGAGCCGCGCGCGCGGGAGGCGGTGAAGCCCCCGGAGACCGCCCTGCCCTCCCGCGCCGTCACCGCGCGCGAGGCGGTGAAGCCCACGGAGGCGGCCCTGCCCTCACGCGCGGTGACGCCGCGCCCGGGCGAGCGCGACCTCCCGCCGATGTCCACTCCGTCGGACCGGCGCGGCAAGACGGCGGCCGAGCCGGCTGCGAGGCCGTCGGCGGCGGCGCTCGGGCAGGCGACGGGCTCCATTTCCGGGCAAGGCTCGCTCACGCTCGACGTGACCGATTTCCCCTACGCGTGGTACCTGCGGCAGGTGCTCCAGAAGGTCGAGGAGCGCTGGCAGACGCAGAACCGCTCCAGCGAGCCCGCCCAAAAGCCGCGCATCTACGTCGAGATCCGGCGGGACGGCTCCATCGCGCCGCCCCGCATCGAGCAGACCTCGGGCAGCAGCTTCTACGACCGGGCCGCGCTTCGCGCCATCACCGAGGCGAGCCCGTTCCCGCCGCTTCCCGCGGACTGGGCCAATCCCTCCCTCCGCGTGCTCTTCAATTTCGACTTGAAGCGCGGATGACGAGCCTCCCGCGCCCTGCCCGCCGGCTGGCTGCTCCGGCCGCCGCCGCGCTCGCGATCTTCGCCGCGGCGGTCCTGGGTCCCGCGCCGGCCCGCTCGCAGAATCCCGATGTCGAGCTCAACGTCCGGCCGGGGCAGATCAAGAAGATCAATATCGCCGTCCCGGACTTCACGATCGTGGGCGGCGCCGACCCGCAGAACTGGGCCAAGCGGCTGCCGGAGATCACCTCCGCGGATCTTGCCTTCACTTCGCTCTTCAGCGTGGTGTCGGGCACGCCCGCCTTACCGCAGGGCGGCGCCGAGGCGCTCAGGCCGCGGCTCCAGGAGTTCGCGGCGGCCGGGGCCCTGCAGGCGCTGCAGGGGCTCCTGGCGGTGCGCGGCGACCGCTTCGAAGTCGAGATGCGGCTGTACGACCTGACCTCGCCCGACTTCCGCCTGATCGGATCGAAGAAGCTCCTCGCGCACGTCTCGGAGCCCCGCCGCGCCGCCCACAAGATGGCCGACGAAGTCGTACTGCTCGTCACCGGTGAGCCCGGCGTCGCCGACACCAAGATGGCGTTTGCCAGCACGCGCTCGGGGGTCAAGGAGCTCTACGTGATGGACTACGACGGCGCGGGCCCCGCGGCCGTGACGGCCAACAAGTCCATCAACATGTCGCCGAACTGGAGCCCCGACTCGCGCTCGCTCGCCTTCACCTCGTACATGAACGAATACCCGTTCCTGTACCGCATCTTCCCCTTCGAGCGGCGGCCGGTGCAGCTCCTGGCGGGCTACGCGGGGATCAACACCTCGCCCTCCTGGAGCCCGGACGGCCGCACGGTGGCGCTGACCCTGTCCAAGGACGGCAACCCCGAGATCTACCTCCTGACCGTGGCGACGGGCGCCTTCCGGAGGCTGACGACGCACGCGGCCATCGACACCGAGCCGACGTGGTCGCCCACGGGGCGAGAGCTCGCCTTCGTGTCCGACCGCTCGGGAGCGGCGCAGGTCTTCGTGATGGACGCTGAGGGCACCAACGTCCGGCGCGTGACCTCGAGCGGGTTCAACACCCAGCCGCGATGGTCGCCCAAGGGCGACACGATCGCCTTCACCTCCCGGCATGGCAACCACGACATCTGGGCGGTCAGCCCGGACGGCTCGAACTTGCGGCGGTTGACGGCGGGCCCCGGTGACAACGAGAGCGCCTCCTGGTCGCCGAACGGGCGACACCTCGTCTTCCAGTCGAGCCGCCTCGGGGGCACGCAGCTCTTCACGATGCTGGCCGACGGGTCGGAGCAGCAGGTCCTGACCGGGGGGCCCGGGCAGGCGTCAAGTCCGGCTTGGTCGCCCCGACTTCCGTGATAGAATCGTGGCGTTTGCGTTGGACTGTTCACCAAAGCTCGACAAGGAGGATGTGACGCTATGGCGAAGCCACGGGCTCACGCGTATCTGGTGGTGCCTCTTCTTGCTCTCACCCTTTTCCTCGTGGGGTGCCCGAAGCGGCCCGCCACTACGGGCGCTGTAGCCCCGGCTCCCTCGGCGTCGCAGGCGGCTCCGGCCCCCGCTCCGGCCCCGGCCCCCGCTCCGGCCCCGGCGCCCGCTCCGGCCCTGAGACCGGCTCCGGCCCCAGCCCCGATGGTGAAGCCCAGCGAGTTCTCTCCGAACCCGAATCTCAAGACCATCTACTTCGACTTCGACAAGTACAACATCCGGCCGGATGACGCCAAGACGCTCGACGGCGACGCCGCCTGGCTCAAGGCCAACGCCAACAACCTCGTGCTGATCGAGGGCCACTGCGACGAGCGGGGCACCAACGAGTACAACCTGGCCCTCGGCGAGAAGCGCGCCAAGGCGGCCATGAACTACCTCGTGGCGCAGGGTGTCCAGGCCAGCCGCATCACGATCATCTCCTACGGCAAAGAGCGGCCGGTGTGCACGGAGAAGACCGAAGCCTGCTGGGCCAAGAACCGGCGCGACAATTTCCTGACCAAGGCCCGCTAGCGTCACAGGGTCGGTGGTGATGCAGTCCGCGGTGACGAAGGGGAGCCTGTGGCTCCCCTTCGTCTTTTCCGTCGCCCTCGCGGCCGCCGGGTGCGCCAGCGGCGCGGACGAGGCTGTGCAGCAGGACCTGGCGCAGATGCGGAGGGACCTCGACGCCCTCAACCTGGCCCTGCACAGGAGCGGAGGCGAGACCGGGACCGTGCTGAGCCAGCTCGAGCGGCGCACCCGCGAGCAATCGGGAGAGAGCGCGCGCCAGCTGTCGGCGATGAACGCCCGGACCGACGGCCTCACGGCCGAGATGAATCGTCTCTCCGCGCGGCTCGACGAGCTGGCACAGCGGCTCGACAGCCAGAACCGCCCGCAGGGCGACGGGCCGGGCGGGCGCCCGGCCCCGTCGCCCGTTCCGACCCCATCGCCCTCGGGCGGGGCCCGCTCGCCGGGTGACGGCACGGCCGCGGAGAGCTATAAGGCAGCCTACCTGGACTTCACCAAGGGCAACTACACGCTCGCCATCGCGGAGTTCCGGGAGTTCGTCCGGCGCCACCCGGACGCGTCACAGGCCGACGGCGCCCAGTACTGGATCGGCGAGTCCTACTTCAGCATGGGGCGCGCCGCGGCCTCGGCCGGCCAGGCGGACAAGGCGCGGGAGGCCTTGGAGCAGTCGGTGCAGGAGTTCCGCAAGGTCTTCGTAAACTATCCTCGGGGGCGCCAGGTGCCGACCGCGCTCTACAAGGAGGCGCTGGCGCTGGTCGAGCTCAAGCAGGTGAAGGTGGCGCAGGCGAGACTGCAGTACCTGGTGGACAACTTCCCGCAGTCGGAGGAGGCGCCCCTCGCCCGGGAGCGCCTCAAGAACCTAGGCCAGTAGATCCTTCAGGGCGCGTCGCCTTCCGGGTCATAGGTGTCGTTGGAGCCGAAGACCCAGATGACGGTGACGCCGTGGGCGTGACTCGAGTAGACCATCACGCTCCGGTCCGGGTCGTCGGCCGAGACGTCCTGCACGCGCACCGGCGAGGCATACGCGGTGTCGTCGGCGGGCCAGAAGGTAAACGCGGTGACGAGGACCGCCAGGAGCACCGCGCCGAATGCCAGCCGCGGATGCCCCCAGACAGGCTTCCAGAAGGGGAACCACCACGATTCGCGCACCGGACGGGGCTCTTCGCTCATGAGGCGCGCCCGCACGGTGGCCCAGAAGCCCGACCAGTCCGGCTCGACCACCTGGGGGCTCGCCTGTCGCACGAAGGCCTTCAGCCGAGCCAGGTCTTCCGAGGCGGCCCGGCAACCGGCGCAGCGTTCAAGGTGACCCGCCACGAAGCGCCCGGCACGGACCCCCAGGGCACCATCAATGTGCCGCTCGAGGCGGGGACGTACCCAAGCACAGCTCATACTCCCCATAGTCGGCAGTATACCTCCACGCCTTGGACGGCTATCCACCCTTGAATATTTGCCCCCACCACCCTAAGGTCGTGAGGTGGAAACGCCTGTAGCGCTTGACGTCCGGGGCGGTCTGCGGCTGGAGGCCCTCTTAGCCGTACCGGAGAGCCCCAAGGCCGGCCTGGTGATCTGCCACCCCCACCCCCTCTACGGGGGTGACATGGACAATCCCGTGGTGGTCCGGGTCGCCGAAGTTGCCCAAGGCGTGGGCATGGCGACCCTCCGCTTCAATTTTCGCGGAGTGGGAGCATCGGGCGGCGTCCATGCAGGCGGCGAGGGCGAGCAGGACGACGTGGCCGCGGCGCTCGCGGCGCTGGCCGGGCGGCTGCCCGCGAAGAGCCCGATAGGCCTCGCGGGTTACTCCTTCGGCGCCTGGGTAGCGGCGCGTGTCGCGGCGGCCATGCCTGCCCTGCCCGCGCTGGCCCTGCTGGCGCCCCCCCTCGGGATGTACGCTCTGGACTTCCTCGGCCACGCGCCCTCGCATACGCTGCTCGTGTCGGGTAGCCGAGACCAGTACTGCCCCGCGGAGGCGCTCGAGCGGCTGGGGATGCGGCTCGGCACCAGGGCGGAGATCATCGAGGGCGCTGAGCACTTCTTCTTCGGCAAGCTGTTCCCCCTGAGCGAGGCGGTGGAACGGTGGCTGCGGACGTGGGCGCCCTAGATCTGACCCGCGGGGGCTGTGATCTGACCCGCTGGGGCTGTGATCAGAGCCGCTCGCGCGGCAGCCGGGAGGGGGTGGCGGTGCCGGCCGAGAGGATGATGCGAATGCCCTCCTCGACCGTGAGCCCGGTGGAGATGACGTCCTGCCGCGGCACCATGATGACGTCGCCCAGGTAGAGGTTGTTGGTCGGGACGAAGACGGTCACCATCTCTCGCTTGCGGCCGGGCGTCTCCACGAGGACCTCGGAGGTGACGAAGCCGAAGACGAACTCGCCCTCGCGGGGGTGCTCGGCGAGAACGACGGCTTTGAAGGACTGGCGCTTCTCGGGCGAGAAGGACTCGATCAGCTGCTTGATGGACGGGTAGATGCTGCGGAAGATCGGCACGCGGGCGAACACGCGCTCGATGCGCGCGAGGATGCGGCGGCCCACGACGTTGGTGGCGATGGTGCCCATGAACAGGATGAACAGCACGGCGGTGAGGAAGCCCAGGCCGGGGATGCGCCGGCCGAAGAGCCGCTCGTAGCCGGGGGAGAAAAACGTGTCGATGAAATCCCAGAACACGTACAGGAGCCATGCGCTGGCGATGACGGGGACCGTGACGAAGAAACCGGTGATGAAGCGGACCTTGACCCAGTTTCGAAGCGGGCCGGACATGATAAATTCATGACACCACAGGGAATTAAACAAGTCAACAAAACGGCCCGCAAGGTCGCTCTCGTAACGGGCGGCGCGATCCGCCTCGGCCGCGCCATCGCGCTCGAGCTCGCCCGGGCGGGCTTCGACGTCGCGGTCAACTTTCACCGCTCGGCTGCCGGAGCGCGCGCCACGACCGCCGCGATCGGCGCGCTGGGCGCCCGCGCGGTGAGCATCCGCGCCGACGTGGCCAAGCCGGCGGAGGCGCGGCGGCTGGTGGCAGAGACCGTCCGACGGCTCGGGCGGCTCGACCTGCTGGTCAACAACGCGGGCGTCTTCTGGCGCACGCCCTGGGACACCGTCACCCCTGCCGACTTCGACCGGTTCATCGCCGTCAACGTCAAGGGCGCCTTCTTCTGCTCCCAGGCCGCCGCGCGCGCGATGGGTCGTCGGGGGGGCCGCATCATCAACCTGGCGGATGTGGGCGCCGAGCGGGCGTGGCCGGGCTATATCCCCTACGCCATCTCCAAGGCGGGCGTGGTGATGCTGACGCGAGGGCTCGCGGCGGCGCTGGCGCCCCGGATCCAGGTCAACGCGGTGGGACCCGGCGCGGTCCTCCTGCCCGAGGATTTCCCGCGCGAGTCGAAGCGGCGGCTGCGGGCGAAGATCCCGATGGGCAGGCTCGGGCACCCGGACGACGTGGCGGCGGCGGTGCGCTTCTTCGCCACCTGCCCGGCTTATATCACGGGCCAGGTGCTCTACGTAGACGGAGGCGCGACCACCGTCTAGCAGGCCGCCGATAAGGGCCCATCTGCGCCATTTAGCAAGAAGACTGTTGGGGCGCCCTCGGCCGCACGCTCGTGGCCGTTCGAGCTGAGGGGCGGAGCCCCGAGGCGAGGGCTGAGACGATCGTACGCCTCGCGTGCGGAATCAACCCAGCCCTCGTCTCGCGACGGCACAGGCCGTCGCTCAACTCGAACAGCGGGGCGCCGCCTCGCATCTGAACCCTTCTCGCCGGCCTGTGGGTCTTTGAGCCGCTCGCGTGAGTCTAGCCGCGGCCCATCGCCCTCAGGAATTCGGTCATCGTGGGGAAGCGCATCATTGGATTGTGGCGCTTCTCGTCACCGATCGTGGTGACGGTCCCGCCGTAGTTGTGGCCGGGGAAGACCACCGTGTCGTCCGGGAGAGCGCCCAGCCGCTGGGTCAGCGAGGTGTACATCTCCCTGGGGTCGCTGCCGGGCAGGTCGGTGCGGCCGCAGGAGCGAATGAAGAGCGTGTCGCCCGAGATCAGGCGGCCGTCCACGAGGAAGCACTGGGAGCCCGGCGTATGCCCCGGCGTGTGGACGAACGTGATCTTCATGCGCCCCACGTCGAGGGTGTCCCCGCCGCCCACCTTGACGAGGTCCGAGCCGAAGCCGCGGAGGAACTCGCGCTCGGCCGCGTGGACGTAGACCTTGGCCGGGGCCTTGGCCAGGAGATCCTCGATCCCGGGGATGTCGCGGCCGAAGAGGTGGCCGCCGACGTGGTCCTGGTGCGTGTGGGTGACGAGCGCGCCGGTGAGATGCATCCCGTCGGCCCTGACCTGCTCCAGGATGGCGTCGATCTCCCAGGCCGGATCCACCGCGACGCAGTCCCGCGTCTCCGGGTCACCGATGAGGTAGACGAAGTTCTGCATCGGGCCCAGCTCCATCTGCCTGAGGTAGACGCCGGCGGAGGGAGACGTCATGGCGCTGTCGAAAGGCTAGCCGGGGATCTCGGAGGGCGCCTTGCGGATGTCTTCCAGCAACTTCGGGTCGACCGCGTAGATGACCGGCGACGACTTGCTCCGCACGTAGCTCAGCTTGGGGTCGGTCCGTCCGATGGCCAGGCCCGCCATCTCTTTGCCGTCCGCCTTGAGCACGGCGATCTCGACCTCGGGCTTGTCCAGTCCGAACCGCGCCGCGTCGGCGCCGTCCGCGGCGGCGATCTCCTTCCACTTGAGGGCGCGCAGCGTCAGGAGCAGGCCCGTGACCTTGATCTCCTTGGCCGGACCCTTCGACGGCTCGAGCACCCGCCATTCGTCCTCCCCGCGGCGCTCCAGCAGCAGGCGCTTGTCGCCGACCGTAAGGCGTACGCGCTTGACCTCCTTCATATCGAAGGAGGCGACCACGCTCTTGTCGCGCAGGTCCGTCGTCGTCTTGGAAAAATCTCGGATGTCCTTGGCCTCGACCATGAAGACCGGACCCTTCGCGCTCGGCGCCGCCACGCCCGTCGGCTCGCCGACCTTAACCGCATTGGACAGCCCCAGGAGCAGGATCTTGGGCTCCTTGGCGCCTTCCTCCCAGATCTTCACCGTCACGTCGGGCTTGGACAGGTAGCGCGCGACGCCGGCCGGCGACTCGTCGAGGAAGCCCGAGGCGCGCAGGTCGCGGATGCGCCAGAGCAGGCCATTGACGGCGCCGCTGTCGGCCTTGAGAGCCTCTGGCGCCGTGATGTTCCAGTTGATGCCATCTCGCTCGAGCTTAACGGTCCCCGCCGCGCTCTCGATCTCGACGCGGTTGACCTTGTCGTAGGCGTAGGCGAAGACCACTTTGTCGCGCGCCGCCGCGACGGTCTTCGGCAGCTTGTCCCAGGTCTCGCTGGGGGCCAACAGCACTTCCTGCTCGCCCTGGCGCTGGACGTAGACGCCTTTCTTCGCGGCGTCGACCTTGCCCAGGAGGAGGGTCTTGGACGTGCGGTCCTTGTCCTTGCCGAGCCAGAGCGTCACCCGCGAGGGCTTGTCGAGGCCGTAGGCTGCCGGCGACTTCTGTGGACCGAGAAACTCCTTCGCCGTGACGCTCGCGAGCTTGTCGAGCATTTCCGTGATCATCTCGGCGTCGCCCCGGAAGGGGCCGGGCTTGGCGATGCGCCACTTGCCCCCCTCCTCCGCTTCGAACGTCATTTTCGACCCGTCGAGGTCGAGGTCGACCGCGCTGACGTTCCGCCGGTCGAAGGCGAAGAGGGTCCTGTCCCTGAATTCGGCGACCGGGCGCGTAACATCGCGGGAGACCGAGTCGCCGATCGCGACCACGGCCGGCTTGCTTCCCTCGCGCGCGTAGACCCAGACCCCCGTCGGGTTCTTGCCGCCCACGGCGAGGGTGAGCGGCGCGGCCTGGCCCTTGACCTCGAGCGTGACCAGGGCCTCCGGCGGCTCGAGGCCGAAGTCGCTCGGCTTGGACGGGTTGGCGTCGATCTCCCGGTCCACCCTCACGGTCGCGAGCCCCGTCACCATCTCGTTGACGGCGCCGCTGTTGGCCCGCGTCTTCACCGGCTCCAGCATCTCCCATCCGTCGCCCGCGCGCTTGAGCTTGATCGTGTCGTCCTTGCGCTTGATGGTCAGCCCTAGGACGTCCTTGGGCTCGATGGTCCACAGGCGTCCTTTGACGCCGGCCGTCTTCTCGCGCTTCGGGGTCAGCCAGTAGCTGTCTACGACGAGGAAGCCGCCGAGGCCCGCGGCGAGAACGGCGAGGACGGTCAGGGTCTTCCAGCTCATCGCTGGGCGGCTAGTTGATGCGGCGGCGGCGGACAACCAACCAGATCCCGCACACCATCACGGCGCCCGGCAGAATGACGATGGAGAGCCACAGGACGGTCCGGCTCTGGGCGCTGGTGAGGAAGATCGGGTTCTGGCGCGTGTCCTTCGGACGGATGGCGATCTCGCCTTCCTGCCCGGCGAGCCAGGAAACGATGTTGAGGAAGAGATCGCGGTTGCCCTGGAAGCCGAGCCCCTGGTTCGCGGCGAAGGTCGAGGTGCCCAGGACGACCAGGCGTCCCTCGGGCTTCTTGGCCGCGTCACCATTTGTCTTGGGCTCGGCCTTGGGCTCGGCCTTGGGCTCGGTCTTGGCGCCCGGCGCCGGCACGATCGTGACGGCGGTCAGCACGGACACGGGCCCCGGTGTATCCGCCGGATCCCGGCGCGCGGGCTGCCCGCGCCTGAGCCCAGCCAGGTCGGTCTCGCCCCAAGAATCGCGGCTCGTCTTGGCCAGCGCCGTCGCCCTGATTCCCTCGAGCGGGCGCTCCTCCTTCGCCGGCGCGACCGAGCGCGTGACCGGGAAGCCCGTCATGACGTTGGCCATGTCCTTGGTGATCGGGTGCTGCTCGTAGCCCGTGACGATCGGCACCTCGGGCCCGACGCCGAAGAGCTGGCCGATGGGACTCGGCTCAACGACGATGTCGTTCCCCAGCGCGACGCCGTACTTGGCGAGGTACTTGACGAGGCCGTCGGCCTGGAGCGGGTCGGCCATAAAGAGCACACGGCCGCCCTGCGCGAGGTACGCATCGAGAGCCGCGAGCTCGGGCGGCAGGAGATCGGTCTTCGGCCCCGGGACGATGACGACGGCCGCGTCGGCCGGCACCTTGGCCTGGCGCGCCAGCTCGAGCTCCTTGACGGTGTAGTTGGCCTTCTCCATCTGCTCCTTGGCCTGGCTGAGACCCGCCCGCTCGGCGGTCGAGAGATCGCGCTCCCCGTGCCCCTTGACGACGTAGATCACGGGCTTGCCGGAGCGGGTGACCTTGACGACGGCATTCGTCAGCCGATCCTCATCGGCGTCGAGCACCTTCTCGGACTTGTCCCCGCTCTGCATCACGAGCGTGCCGTAGCTTTCAACGCCGTAGCGCCGCGCGAGCCCCGGCGAGCGGTCGGGGTCCTCCATGCGGTAGGTGAACTTGCCCCCGGAGGCCTGGGCGTACTGCTTGAGCAGGTCCTCGGCCGTGCGCTTGCCGGGCATGTCGGAGCGGAAGAAGCTGATGACCTCGACCGGCGCGGTGAGCCCCCGGACCAGCTTGACCGTCTGTGGCGAGAGGCTGTGGCGCTTGTTCTCGGTCAGGTCCCAGCGCGCGTTGTAGCGGAGCGACACGGCGTTGGCGAGCACCGCCACGCCCAGGGCCATCAGCACCAGCAAGGCCGCACTTGCGCCGTGGCGCATCCCGCGGCGGCCGAGGAGCGAGGCGCCCTCGCGCCAGTTGAGCGCGGCCGCCGCGACGAACAGAACGGCGGCGGCGATCACGAGCGCCCACTGCAGCCGCGTCATCCACGACGCAAAGAGCGCGAGCCCGCCGGCGCCCAGCAGGCAGAGCACGGCGCCCCACATCCCCCAGCGCTTGAGCAGCGTCATGAGCAACGTCATGGGGACTACCCTAACC
Source organism: Candidatus Rokuibacteriota bacterium (assembly GCA_030647435.1). NCBI lineage: Bacteria > Candidatus Rokuibacteriota > Candidatus Rokuibacteriota bacterium. The sequence goes on along the minus strand of JAUSJX010000155.1, from coordinate 60,281 downwards.
CCGCCACCGCTTCGACTCGAGCGAGCGGAGCGTAAGGAAGAGCGCGAAGGCGGTCACCGAGAGGTAGTAGACGAGGTCCTTCGTGTCGAGGACGCCCTTGGCGAAGCTCTCCATGTGCTCGATGATGGCGGCCTGCTGGATCACGGTGCGGAGCGTGCCCTGGGCCGAGTCGGCGAACCAGCCGAGCAGCCAGAGGGTCAAGAGGGCGCCGAAGGTGCCGAAGCCCGCCACGATCTGGTTCTCCGTGGTCGACGACACGAAGAGCCCGATGGACAGGAAGGCCGCGCCCACGAGCAGGAGGCCGAGGTAGCCGGTCAGGACGGCGCCCCACTCGATCCGGGTGAACCAGGCGACGGTAATGGGGTACGAGAGCGTCAGCGCGAGTATGGAGGCGTAGAGGGACAGGGCGGCCAGGAACTTGCCCGCGAGGATTTCGCCGTCGCGCAGCGGGTAGGTCAGCAGGAGCTCCATGGTACCCGAGCGCTTCTCCTCCGCGAACAGGCGCATGGTCAGCATCGGGATGAAGAAGAGCAGCACCACGGCCATGTTGTACGTGAGCGGGCGCAGGATGCTCTCCGTGGCGTTGAGGCTTTGTCCCATCTGCGGCTGCATGGCCGCGCGCATCGAGACGTCCGCGTACTGGATGAAGTTCGGCGCGAAGAAGAAGGCGGCAATGAAGAGGAAGAAGGTCCCGACGGCATACGCAACCGGCGACCCGAAGTAGAGGCGCATCTCTTTCTTGAAGACCGGGAGCCAGCCCCTCACTGCGTCTCCTCCACCACCGACTCCAGGATCTGCGGCGCGTGCTCCTCGCCCGCCACGACGCGGATGAAGACCTCCTCGAGGGAGAGCCCGACCTGGTGCAGCTCGAGAAGCTCCCAGCCGCGGCCCGCGACGAGCCGCACCAGCTCCCCGCGCACGTCGCGCCCGCGCGGCGACTCGACGACGAACCGGGAGGCGCCGTCACGGGCGCCGACCCCTTCCACCGACGTCACGCCGGGCAGGGTCTTTAGAGATGAAGCGATGGCCTCTCCGGGGCCGGCCACCTCCACCTCCACACGCGCCGCGGGGAAGACCTGCTCCACCAGCTCCGCCTGGGTGCCCTTGGCCACGACTCGGCCGCGGTTGATGATGATGATGCTGTCGCAGACCATGGAAACTTCCGGCAGGATGTGCGTGGAGAGGATGACCGTGTGCTGACCGCCCAGCGACTTGATCAGCGCGCGGATCTCGGCGATCTGGCGCGGGTCGAGCCCGATGGTGGGCTCGTCGAGGATCAGCACCTCCGGGTCGCCTAAGAGCGCCTGCGCCAGCCCCACCCGCTGCCGGTATCCCTTGGAGAGCTTACCGATGAGCCGGTGCTGCATGTCGGTGATCGAGCAGCGGTCCATCACGTCGGCGACCTTGGACCGGCGCACCCCGCGCGGGACGCCCTTGGCCTCGGCAACGAAGTCGAGATACGCGGCCACCGGCAGGTCGGTGTAGAGCGGGGAGTTCTCCGGAAGGTAGCCGATGCGCCGGCGCACCTCGAGAGACTGGGTGAAGACGTCGAAACCCGCGACCCGGGCGCTGCCGCCGCTGGCCGCCATGAAGCAGGCCAGGATCTTCATCGTCGTGGACTTGCCGGCCCCGTTGGGACCCAGGAAGCCGACGATCTGCCCCTTCTCGACGTTGAACGACACGTCGTGGACGGCCGTCACCGGCCCGTAGCTCTTCGTCAGTCGGTCGACTTGGATCATGGAGTTGGCCCGTTTTCCGCCTGGGCCATCGCGCAGTATATCACACGGCTAGAAGAGCCCCGTAATCACCCCGTCCGGCGTGACGTCCACGCCCTCGGCATTGGGCTTGCGCGGCAGCCCCGGCATGGTCGTGATGTCGCCGGCCAGCGCCACGAGGAACCCCGCCCCAGCCGAGATCCGCAGGTCGTTGATCGTGATCCGGAAACCGCGCGGCCGGTTGAGCAGGGTCGGGTCGTCGGACAGCGACCGCTGCGTCTTGGCCACGCAGACGGGCAGCCGGCCGTAGCCAAGCGCCTCGGCCTGGGCGATCTGACGGTCCACCTTCTTCGGGTACTCGACCCCGTCGGCGCCGTAGATGCGGGTGGCGATGGTCTCCAGCTTGGCCTTCACGGAGGCGTCGAGCGGGTAGAGCGGCGCGAAGGCCGAGCGCTCAGTCTCGAGGAGCTTGAGGAGCCCACGCGCGAGGTCCTCGCCCCCCTCCCCGCCCCTGCCGAAGACATCCGCCACGTAGGCCTGCACCCCGAGCCTGCCGCAGCGGTCGAGCACGGCCTGGTACTCGCGCTCGGTGTCGGTCGGGTAGCGATTGAGCCCGACCAGCACCGGCACCTTGAACTGGCGGACGCAGGCGACGTGGGCGTCGAGGTTGTCGAGACCGCGGACGAGCGCCTCCACGTTCTCCTTGCCCAGCTCGGTCAGCGGCACGCCGCCGTGGTACTTGAGCGCGCGCGCCGTCGCCACGATCATGGCCGCGTCGGGCCGGAGCCCCGCCAGCCGGCACTTGATGTCGAAGAACTTCTCGGCGCCGAGATCGGTCGCGAAGCCGGCCTCGGTGAGGCAGATGTCGCCGAGCTTGAGCGCCATGCGCGTCGCGACGACTGAGTTGCAGCCGTGGGCGATATTGCCGTAGGGCCCGCCATGGACGAGGGCCGGCGTGCCCTCCATGGTCTGGACGAGGTTCGGGTGGACGGCGTCGCGGAGCAGGGCGGCCATGGCGCCCGTGACCTTGAGCTCGTCGGCGAGGACCGCCGTGCCGTCGGGCTTGAGCGCCACCAGCATGCGGCCGAGCCGCGCCTTGAGGTCCGAGAGGTCCTCGGCGAGACAGAGCGCCGCCATGATCTCGGAGGCCGAGGTGATGAGGAAGGCCGCCTCGCGCGGCACGCCGTCCATCCGGCCGCCGAGCCCCACGACCACGTTGCGCAGCGCGCGGTCGTTGAGGTCGAGGACGCGCCCCCACAGCACCTGGCGCACGTCCATGCCGATCACGTTGCCGTGGTGAAGGTGGTTGTCCACGGCGGCGGCGAGGAGGTTGTGGGCTGAGGTGACGGCGTGGAAGTCGCCCGTGAAGTGGAGGTTGATGTCCTCCATCGGCACGACCTGGGAGCGGCCGCCGCCCGTGCCGCCGCCCTTCATGCCGAGCGTGGGGCCTATCGAAGGCTCGCGGAGCGCGATGACGGGCCGCGCACCCACGCGCCACAGCGCCTGGCCGAGACCGATCGTCATCGTGGTCTTGCCGTCGCCGGCGGGCGTCGGGGTGATCGCCGAGACGACGACGAGCTTGCCGTCGGGCCTGCCGCTCCGGGCGTGGAGCGCCGGCAGCAGCACCTTGGCCTTGTCGCGGCCATACGGCAGCCATTCCTCCGCCGCGAGCCCCAGCTCGCGGGCGATGTCAGCGATCGGTCGGGTCGAGGTCGGCATCCGGCATGATCTCCTTGAGCCAGTCGGGCAGCGCGATCATCTTGGCCGTGGCGGGATCCCAGCAGGCGTGCCGCGTGAACCCCGTGGCCACGAGCTCCTTGGCCTCGTTCCTGATCTCGTACGAGAAGGTGAAGCTCGCCCGCCTGCGCTCGCTGACTCGCGAGCTGACCTCGAGGAGGTCGTCGAGCTTGGCGGGCTTGACGTACTTCACGAAGGCCTCCACGACGGGCATGTGGATGCGCTTGTCCACCTCGGACATCGGCAGGTCCCTCTGCCGCAGGTACTCGACGCGGGCGACCTCGAAGTAGGTCAGGTAGTTGCCGTAGTAGACGACCGACATGGTGTCGGTGTCCTTGTAGCGGACGCGGATCTGCGTGACCGAGGGCATCGAGCGGCCATCCTACCACCGCTCCGGATCATTTGCGGATCAGATGTCGACGTTTTCCTCGGCGACGGATTTGCGGGCGGTCATGTTGAAGCGGCCGTCGTAGATCGGGCGGCCCTGGGTCGTCGGTCCCTGGTACTGGCAGAAGAGCATCAGCCCGCCGGTCTTCGTCACGAGCGGCGGCTCGAAGTGGGGATCGGGGTGGAAGAGCATCTTGCTCCACTGACCGGGCCAGCGCAGCGTCTCCCACGGCCGGTCGTCGGCGTGAACCGCCTCCATCGGCTTGTGTCCCGTGCTTAGCACCTTCTCGCTCATGTCGGCCCCCGTCTGTTAGAGGTACTGTCCGTAGCGGATCTTCTCGACCATCTCCCGCGTGCGGCGGTAGCGGTCGATCTGCTGGAGGAGATCCTGCGTCGTGACGAGCCCCTTTTCCTGCCCCTGCCCCGCCGCGTGGACCTTCTGCTCGAGCGCGCGCCGGGTGATCTCGGAGATCTCCGCCCCGCTCATGCCGCCCATGGGCGGCAGCACGGAGCGGTAGTCGAGGTCGCTGAAGAGCGTGCGCCCCGCGGCGGCTTCGGCGCGCTTGCGGGCCAGCTCAAGGATCTCCTGCTGCTCGGGACCGTCGGGAAGCGTCACTTCCACCAGGCGGTCTAGACGACCCGGGGCGACCAGCGAAGAGTCGACAGAGTCGGTGCGGCTTGTGGAGCCGATCGCGATCATCCGTGAGAAGTCGTCAAGGCCGTCGAGCCTCTCGCAGAGCGCCGCCACCAGCCGCGCGGAGGCCTCCCGCGCCTGCGCGGGCGGGAGCAGATGCTCGAGCGACAGCGCGTTGGCCTCGTCGAGGAAGAGCACGCCCTTGCCCTGCTCCTTCGCGACGGCCAGGATCTCCTGCAGAAGCTCGCCCGTGTTCGGGCCGAACTTGGAAGTCAGGTTCATCAGCTTGAGGTGGTAGAAGACCGAGCCCGTCTCGGTGGCGAGCGCGCGGGCCAGCAGCGACTTGCCCGTGCCGGGCGGGCCGTAGAGCAGCACGCCCTTGGGCGGCGTGATGCCCCACTTGCGGTAGAGCTCGGGGTCCGTGAGGGCCGTCGCGAAGCTCCGCACGATGCTCTTGGCCTCGCGCAGGCCTCCGATCTGGGCGAACGTCGTCTCGGGCTTGATCCGCACCACCACGCGCCCGGAGAGATCCCCGAACTTTTCCCCGAGCTTGGCGAAGACGTCGTCGATGCGGCGCTGGATCGCCCACTGTTGGCTGTCGAGATCCCCGCCTTCCGCCGCCGCGCCGGCGCCCGCGGGCTCGTCGGGAGCCATCGGCTAGATGAGCGGCGCCGGGAGCGGACCCGGCAGGAGCTCAGACTTGTCGAACACGCGGTCCTCGACGAGCACCGGCGCCTTGGCGCGGATCGCGAGCGCGATGGCATCCGACGGGCGCGCGTCGAGCTGCATCTCCTTGCCGCCCGCGTCGAGGAAGACCGTGGCGTAGTAGATCCCGTCCTTGAGATCCGTGATGACCACGCGGGTGACCGTGACCTTGAGCCGGCCGAAGAGCGTCAGGAAGAGATCGTGGGTCAGCGGTCGCGGCGGGACGCGATGCTCGAGCGGGTAGACGATGCCGGTCGCCTCCGCCGCGCCGATCGCCATGCCGAAGCTCCGGCGGTCACGCTTGCCCTGCAGGACCACGGTGGGCTGGAGGCTCGCGGAATCGAGGAAGAGCCCGACCACGCCGGCCTCCTGCGGGCCGGCGGGCGCGGGCGTCTGCGCGGGCAGACGCGCGGGCGCGGCGGCGAGCGCCGCGGCAATGAGGAGCGGCAGTCCGACGTGCGGCACCAGTGCGAGTCTCGCCATCTTCACCCTCCTCCGGCGCGCCTGCGCCCCGCGCGCGCCAGCAGTATCGGGCCCGGGTCGAGCCAAGTCAAATCGCGTGGGGAGCTTTCACGGCGTAACCAACTCGAAGCCGGAAGGAAAGGAGGAAACCGGCCGCCAGCAGGAGCGTCAGCGTGCTCCACATGACGCCGTATCCAAGGCCGTGAGCGACGTAGCCGAAGGCGATGGACCCCAGCGCGTTGCCAACGAGAAAGACCGCGCTGAAGATGCCGACCACGCCTCCCCGCCGGGCCTCCGGGGTCACGTCCATCAGGAGCGCCGCGAGCGCCGGGTAGAGGAAGCCGTGGGCGCCGCCCGCCAAGAGCCCAGCCAGGAACAGAAACGGCACGACGGGCACGGTCATGTGCGGCTGCACCAGGAGCGCCATCGCGGTCAGCAGCCCCGCGGAGGCAGCTTGCACGAACATGGAGGGGATGATGGTCGCGCGCCGCCCGCGCGTGTCGATGAGGTTCCCGCCGCCCACGCGCACTCCCACCGCCGCGATGGCGTAGGCGGTGTAGAAGAGGCTGACGCTGTGGACGCCCAAGCCCTCGCCGAAGGTCGGCAGGAAGGTGAACATGACGCCCGTCCCGAGCCCGAAGAAGAAGGTCAGCGCCATGTGGAGCCGAAGCACCTCGGCCAGCCCCGCGCGCAGCGAGCCGATCCCCGGTCCATCGCCCAAGGTCGGCGGGCGGATGCCGCGTGTCGTGACCACGAGCCAGGCCGAAACGCCGCCCAGCAGCACTGACAGCGCGAAGAGCCAGTGGAAACTCAGGCGGTTCACGATGATCTCCCCCGCGACGGGAACGAGCGCGGTGCCGAGGAAGCCGGAGACGCCGTAGATGCCGAGCGCCCAGCCTCGGCGCTCCACGGGCACGAGGTCCACCACGTGCAGGTAGTTCGCGACGAAGAAGGCCGAGAAGCCCAGCCCCTGGACGACGCGGAGCGCGGCCAGCAGCGCCAGCGAGTGGCTGACGAGGAAGGCGGCGGAGGAGACGATGAGCAGAAACACGCCGAGCGCCATGAAGAAACGACGACCGACACGATCGAGCCAGAGGCCGATCACGGGCTGGCAGACGATGCCGGCGGCGCTGTACACGCCCTGGACCAGGCCGATCTCGGCCTCAGTCCCGCCCAGCCGGTGGACGTACAGCGGCAGGAGGATGAAACAGCTGAGGCTCGACATGAAGAAGAAGTTCGTGAGCGTCGCCCGCGCGAAGGGCCCGCCGACGATGAGCTCGAGCCCGCGGATCACGAGCGTTGCGGCCCGCTTTCCCCGAGGCGTAGAATGGCCGCGATTATGGTTTGCGTTGCCATGACTCCTATCAAATGTAGCACGTGCGGAGAGTAGGCCTGCCGCTGGACACCATCGCGCAGGCGTTCGAGCACGCGCTGGGCTTGTCCGAGACGGGACGCGGCAGGCTCGAGGCGCCGAAGTCCCTTCAAAGCTGGCCCGGCATCGTGCACGGCGGCTGCCTCGTTGGACTAGTAGACGCCGCCGCGATACGGCTCGGCCGCGCCCCGGGCCCGCGCCGCGTCGACGGGCGCCTGACCTCGTCCGTCCCGATCGAGACCGCGCTCGACCTCCAGGTCGACCGTGGTGCCGACGCCGTCGGCTTCACCATTCTCCAGGACGGCCATACCCTGACGAGCGGCAGCGTCGCCGACCTGCCGGCGGCGCCCGCGACGGCGGGCGCGTGGATCGGCGGCGACGACGGCTCTCCCCTGCCCATGTCGGACTACTGCCTGGCCTGCGGCGCTGGCAATCCGCTCGGCCTCCAGGTGGCGCTGTCCTTCGACGAGGAAGGCGTCTGGGCGCGACTGACTCCGCGCGCGCCGTGGCGCGCGGGCGGCGACCGCCTCCACCCGGGTCTAGCACCGGTGCTACTCGATGAAGTCGCGTGGTGGCTGGGAGCGCTCGTGATGAAGGAAGGCGGCCTGACCAACCGTCTCGCCGTCAGCCTCCACGAGCCCGACGCGTCATTCGACGGCACGCTCGTCGCGTCCGGGCGCTTCGCCGACGTGACGCCGATAGACCGCAAGCGGACCTTCTGGCGCACGGAGAGCACGCTGAGCACATCGTCCGGCACGCTCATCGCCACCGCGTCCATCGTCTTCCGCGGCGGCACCGACTACTCGGAGCGGCAGATGGCCTACTTCAAGCCCCGCACACCCCCCAAAGTCTTCCGGAGAATGTTCCCCAACTACGCCTGATCACCGCGCCTGATGTCCCGAGCCGGAAGTGTGCCGACAATACGCCGGCCGGGGGCGGGGGCAGCCTCCGCGGACCACGCTGACCCGCGGCCCTTTGCGCCCTCTCTATGGCGCCACGGGACGGAGGTGTCTGGCTTCGACCACGCGCAGAAGATACGGGTCCACGGAGGCTGCCCCCGCCCCCGGCCGGCTCGCGTGAGGAGAATCGCAGGACACAACCCGGGCAATCCCGGGCGAGTGAGATAGCAGGTCGTCGACGTAGCGGGGAGGGCGGGGCTGGGGGGTACCCTCCCGGGACCCGTATCTTCTGCGCGCCGCCGAAGCAGGAGACCGATTTCTCGTGGCCCCAACCGAGAGAACACAACGCGCTGCGGGTCAGCGTGGTCCCGGGAGGGTACCCCCCAGCCCCGCTCGGCAGATTGCCAGCACTTCGTGGTTCAGGATACGAGCGAGGCGCGCGAGGCGGCGGCCTTGGTGCGGAGGGCTTCGACCGCGGACATCGGCACGGCGGGCGAGCCCAGGCTGGCGGCGCGCACCTTGGGGCCGTGGAAATCCGAGCCGCCCGTGGCGACCAGGTCGTGGTCCTTGCAGATCTGCAGATACGCCGCGCGCTGGGCGGCCGAGTGCTCGGCGTAGTAGCACTCGATACCCATGAGGCCGGCGGCGATGAGCCCCGGGATGAGCTCGTCGCGGTCGGCGAGCCCCGGGTGCGCGAAGACCGGCACGCCGCCCGCTTTCCGGATCAGCCGCACGGCGTCCTCCGGCGTGAGCTTCTTCCTCTGGACGTGCCCGGGCTTGCCCGAGCCCAGGTACTTGTCGAAGGCCTCGCGCACCGTCTTGACGTAGCCGCGCGCGACCATGACCTGCGCCACGTGCGGGCGCCCCGCCGAGCCCTCCTTGACGATCGCGAACACCTCGTCGGCCTCGAGCGGCATGCCGAGGGCGGCCAGCCGCTCGACCATCCGGTGGACGCGCTCGCGCCGCTCCCGCCGCTGCTCGCGGCAGAACTCCTGGAACCACGGCGCCTGCCAGTCCATGAGGTAGCCCAGGACGTGGATCTCGGCGCCCTCGACGTCGCAGTTAATCTCGATGCCCGGGAGGATTTCGAGCGGACGGCTCCGCGCGGCGGCCTCCATGGCCTCGGCCAGCCCCTCGGTCGAGTCGTGGTCGGTGACGGCGAGAACGCGCACGCCGCGCCTGGACGCTTCCGCCACGAGCTCGGACGGCGTGTAGGTGCCGTCGGACGCGGTCGTGTGGGTGTGGAGGTCTACGCCGCCGGGCATCTACCGCTTGCCGGCGAGCGCTGAGAGGTACGCCAGCAGCGTGCGCACACCGACGCCCGTGCCGCCCTTGGGCCCGAGCGGCAGCTCGCGCTCGGTGAAGGCCGTGCCGGCGATGTCGAGGTGCGCCCACGGGCGGCCGTCGGTGAAGTCGCGCATGAAGAGGCCGGCCACGATGGCGCCGCCTCCGCGCTGGCTCGAGATGTTGTTGAGGTCGGCGATGTCGCTCTTGAGCCCTTCCTTGTACTCGTCGTGCAGCGGAAGCCGCCACATTTTCTCTCCGGCGGCCTCGGCGGCGCCCAGCACGCGATCCGCGAGACCGTCGTCGGTCGCGAACACGCCGGAGAGACCCATGCCGAGCGCGACAACGACCGCGCCCGTCAGCGTCGCGAGGTCGAGCATCTCGTCCGGCTTGATCTCCTTCGCCGCGTACGCCAGCGCGTCCGCGAGCGTGAGCCGCCCCTCCGCGTCGGTGTTGCCGATCTCGATCGTGAGCCCGTTCATGGCGCACACCACGTCCCCCGGACGCTGCGCGGTGCCTGAGGGCATGTTCTCGGTGGCGGCGATGAGGCCGTGGACCTCGACCGGCAGCGCGAGCTTGGGCAGCGCCTGAAAGAGCCCCAGCACCGCGGCCGCGCCCGACATGTCGTCCTTCATCCGGTACATGCCGTCGGCCGGCTTGAGGTCGAGGCCGCCCGAGTCGAAGGTGATGCCCTTGCCGATGACGACCACGCGCTTGCGCGCTCGTCCCTTCGGCTTGTACGTCAGGTGGATGAACTTCGGCGGCTCGTGGCTGCCCTGGGCGACGCCGACGTAGGCGCCCATGCCGAGCCTGGCGCAGTCCGCGCGCTCGAGCACCTTGAGCCCGAGGCGCCCCGCCCGGGCGATCTCTTGCGCGCGCCGGGCGAGGTAGGCGGGCGTCACCACGTTGGCGGGCTCGTTGACGAGGTCGCGCGCGAGACAGGTGGCCGCGGCCCAGGTCTCCCCCGCCCGCATCCCGTCCTCGGCGGCGGCGTGGCTCCGCCGCTCCGGCTCGCTCACCGCCAGCGAGTCGAGTCTCTTTGGGCTCTTCTCCTTGAGGTACTTGTCGAAGCGGTACGTGCCGAGCACCGCGCCTTCCGCAGTCGCCTGGGCGCGGGCCCGCGCCGGCACCCCGTCGGCGGCGAGGTACGCCGCGGCGCTCCGCGCGCCGAGATCGCGGGCGCGGCGCGCGGCGGCCGACGCGGCCCGGCGCACGGCCTCGGCGCCGCTATCCTTCTTCGGGCCGAGTCCCGCCACGAGCACGCGCGCAGCGCGCAGGCGGCCGTCCGTGTGGACGTGGCTCACCTGCCCGATCTTTCCCTCGAACTTCTCGGCCGCCATGACCTTGGAGAGCAGGCCGCCGAGCTTTTTGTCCACCGCAGCCAGCGCTCCGGTGACCTTCGCGTCGTCCGAGTGACGGCCTACGATGAGCGCATCGGCGCGGACCTCGGTGAGGCCGCTGGTGTCGAGGGAGAGCTTCATCGAATCGGGCCTCCTGATTGGTTGCTTTGGGCTGATACGGCTCGTTGGATGGCGCGGGCCCGCTGGATCATGTCCGCGAGCCCGTCGGTGGTGTCGTATTGGCCGAGGTCGTCCACGGCGACCCAGCGGACCTCGGCGGCGTCGCTGCCCGCCTGGAGCCGGCCGCCCACGGATTCGGCGACGTAGTCGATGATCACGTAGTGGTAGCGGACGGCGTCCTGCTCGCGCACGACGCGGTCGATGACCCCGCAGAAGCCGAGGACCCGCACGCGCAGCCCCGACTCTTCCTCGATCTCGCGCACGACCGCGTCCTCGATGCGCTCGCCGAGATGCACGAGGCCGCCCGGGATGCTCCACTTGCCCTGCCCCGGCGGGCGGCCGCGCCGCGCGAGCAGCACGCGCTCGCCGTCGAGGACCACGGCGCCCACGCCGACCCGCGGCGCGTCGGGAAACTCGCGCGCGGCTGCCGCCATCAGACGATGGTGAGCGCGCGCGGAGCCCGACCGGCCCGCGTCCAATCGTCGGTCGCGTACTTCTCGCGCTCGAGCATCCCGGCCAGCGCCGCTTCTTCCTCCGACAAGCCGCCCGGCTCGAGCGTGAGCCCATGCGCCGCCCGGAAGCCCTCGGCGAGCGCCTCGGCGGTTTCGTCAAAGGACGGGCGCCGGCCCAGCACGGCCTCGAGCGTCGTCATGTCCGCCAGCGGGTCGCGGCCGCCGGGGAAGACGCGACGCAGCCGCCCGGGCTCGGTCCCCAGCATGATGGCGCCGTGCTGGAGAAAGGCCGCGCCCTGCCGTCGCTGGGCGCTGCCCACGAGCTTGCGGCCGGCCACCTCCAGCTCGAAGGACCCGGTCCGCGCGAAGCAGAAGACGGGCATCGCCGCCGGATCCGAGGGCTGGACGGGCACCATCTCGACGGGCGCACCCAGCGCACGCAGGCCGGCCAGGAGCCCTTCGCCGATCCAGCGGTAGGTCTCGAGGAGGTCGGCTGCGCCGTCGAAGTCGCCCACCGCCGCCGCGACGCTGTAGGTGATCTCGAAGTCGGGGCCCTCGTGGAGGATGGCGCTGCCTCCGGTGGCCCGCCTCACGAGGCCGAGGCCCATCGCGCGCGCGGTCTCCAGGTCGATGCGGCCGTCGAGCCGCTGGCCGTAGCCCAGCGAGATCGTGGGCGGCGCCCAGCCGAAGAAGCGGAGCGTGGGCGGCGAGCCGTGACGCAGGCGCGAGAGCAGGAGGGCCTCGTCGAGCGCCATGTTGGCGGCGCCGTCCAGCGGCTCGGTGACGAGGAGCCGGAAACTGGGGAGCGTCACTTGGCCTGGGGCGTCCACTTGAGGCGCGGCTGGCGCGCGGCGCCCGTCTGGTCGAGACGGCGCACCGGCGTCGTTACCGGGGCGTCGTGGATCAGCTGGGGATTGTCCCGCGCCTCGCGGGCGATCTGGATCATGGCGTCGCAGAACTCGTCGAGCGTCTCCTTGGACTCGGTCTCGGTCGGCTCGATCATCAGCGCCTCTTCCACGATGAGCGGGAAATACGTCGTCGGCGCGTAGAAGCCCAGATCGAGAAGGCGCTTGGCGATGTCGGTGGCCGTGACGCCGAGCTTCTTCTGCCGCCGCGCCGAGAGCACGCACTCGTGCATGCAGGGCCCGGGCGCGGAGCGGTCGTACTCCCCCTCGAGGCGGCTCAGGATGTAGTTGGCGTTGAGCACGGCGTTGTCGGAGACGGCGCGCAGGCCGTCGGGGCCCATGGTGCGGATGTAGGTCCACGCGCGCACCAGCATGCCGAAGTTGCCCCAGAACGCCTGGAGCTTGCCGATGGACTGCGGCCGGTTCCAGTCGAAGGCGTACTCGTCGCCGTCCTTGACGAGGACCGGCGTGGGCAGGAACGGCGCGAGATGGTCCTTGATGCCGACGGGCCCCGCGCCGGGACCGCCGCCGCCATGCGGTGTCGTGAAAGTCTTGTGCAGGTTGAAGTGGCAGACGTCGAAGCCCAGGTCGCCGGGGCGCGTGATGCCGAGGATGGCGTTGAAGTTGGCGCCGTCCATGTAGACCTGCACGCCCTTGGCGTGGCACATCTCGGTGATCTGGTGGATCCTGGACTCGAAGAGCCCGAGCGTGTTGGGCTGGGTGATCATGAAGGCTGCGACGTCGTCTCCCAGGTGCCGCTCGAGGTCGAGCAGGTCCACGTCGCCGTTCTGCTCGCTCTTGAGCTCCACCACCGAGTAGCCCGCCAGCGCCGTCGAGGCTGGGTTGGTCCCGTGAGCCGAGTCGGGGATGAGGACCTTGGTGCGCCGCTCGCCTCGCGCGAGGTGATAGGCGCGGATCATCAGCACGCCGGCCAGCTCGCCCTGGGCGCCCGCGGCGGGCTGGAGCGAGACGTGGTCCATCCCCGAGACTTCCGCCAGGTCCCGCGACAGCTCGTCCATGAGCCGGAGCGCCCCTTGTGCGGCGACCTCGGGCGTGAGCGGGTGCAGGCGGGCGAAGCCCGGCAGCCGCGCCATGTCCTCGTTGATCTTCGGGTTGTACTTCATGGTGCAGGAGCCGAGCGGGTAGAAGTGCGTGTCCACGCCGTAGTTCATCTGGCTCAAGCGCGAGTAGTGGCGGACGACGTCCACCTCCGATACCTCCGGAAGCTCTGGCGGCGCCGCGCGGAGGTGCTCTTTCGGCAGAAGCTGGGCCGGGTCGCTCACGGGCACGTCGCACTCCGGCAGCGAGTGGGCGTGGCGGCCGGGACAGGACAGCTCGAAGATCAGCTTGTCGTAACCGGGCTTGGCGGTGTGCATGGGCGCCTCAGGCCACCGCGGCTGCGAGCGCGGCCGCGTAGGCGTCGATCTCGCCGCGCGTGCGCTTCTCTGTCACGGCCACGAGCAGGCAGTCCTTCTGGGCGCGGTCGAAGGCCTTCAACGGCACGCCGGCCAGGATCTTCTCCTTCATCAACCGCTTCGCCACTCGCTCCGGGGATTTCGGAAGCTCGAGGGTGAACTCCTTGAAGAAAGGCGCCGTGAAGCGGAGCCGCACCCCCGGGATCTTCGCGAACGTCTCGGCGGCGTAGTGCGCCTTGGCCGTGGACAGCTCTCCGACCTTGCGGATCCCGACCTTGCCCATGATGGCAACGTAGATCGTCGCCATCAGCGCGCAGAGGGCCACGTTGGTGCAGATGTTCGAGGTCGCCTTCTCGCGCCTGATGTGCTGCTCGCGGGTCTGGAGCGTGAGCACGAAGCCGCGCTGGCCGTCGAGGTCCACCGTGGCCCCGACGAGCCTGCCGGGCATCCGCCGCACCAGCTCTTGCTTCGCCGCGAACACGCCCAGGTTCGGGCCTCCGAAGCTCATCGGCACGCCGAGCCCTTGCCCCTCGCCTACAACCAGGTCCGCGCCGAGCGCGCCGGGCGGCGTGAGCAGTCCCAGGTTGACCGGGTCGGCCACGACGATCAGAAGCGCGCCGGCCGCGTGCGCGATGTCGGCCGCCGCCTTGACGTCCTCGAGGCAGCCGAAGAAGTTCGGGTGCTGGATGACGACGGCCGCTGTCTGGCCCGAGACGGCCTTCCGGAGGGCGTCGAGGTCCGTCGCCCCGTCGCCGATCGGCGCCGACTTGAGACGGATGCCCGGCCCCTCGCAGTACGTCTCGACGACCTGGCGATAGAGCGGGTTGAGGCCCTTCGAGAGGACGATCGCGTTCAGCTCCGTCACCGCGTGGGCCATCAGCGCCGCTTCGGCCACCGAGGAGGCGCCGTCGTAGAGCGACGCGTTGGCGACGTCCATCCCGGTGAGTTCCGCCATCATGCTCTGGTACTCGAAGATGGAGCGGAGCGTCCCCTGGCTCGCCTCGGGCTGGTAGGGCGTGTAGGCCGTGAAGAACTCGCCGCGCGAGATCAGGTGATTGATCGGGCTCGGCACGCTGTGGTCGTAGGAGCCCGCGCCCAGGAAGCAGGCGTAGTCGTCGGCGTTGGCGTTCAGCGCCGAGAGGGCCCGCAGGTGGCGGACGAGGTCGGTCTCGGCCATGGCCGCCGGCACGTTGAGCGGGCGGGACAGCCGGGCCTTCGTTGGAATCCGCGCGAGGAGGTCCTCGATCGATCCCACGCCGATCTGCGCCAGCATCTCCCGCTGCTGGGCCGGCGTATTGGAGATGTAGCGCATGGTCTCAGTGCCCCGCCGCGGCGATGAGCTTTCCGTAGTCGCCGGCCGGCATGAGCCCGTCCCACTCCTTGGCGTTGGAGAGCTTGATCACGATCATCCAGCCCTGGCCGTAGGGATCGGCATTCACCACCTCGGGCTTCTTGGGCAGCTCGGCGTTGATCTCGACCACCTCGCCGCTGAGCGGCGCGAAGAGGTCCGAGACGGCCTTGACCGACTCGACCACTCCGAAGGTCTTCATGGCGGTGATCTTGGCGCCGACCTTGGGCAGCTCGACGAAGACCACGTCGCCCAGCTGCTCCTGCGCGAAAGCCGTGATGCCGACGCGGGCCTTGTCCCCCTCGAGCTTGGCCCACTCGTGTTCTTTCGTGTATCGAAGCTCTCCCGGAACATTCGCCATCGTGCTCTCCTAGGTCTTCTTGGCGTGTGAGGGGACGAACGGAGTCTTGGCGACCCGCGCCCGGTGGGCCTGGCCGCGGATGTCCACGTCGAGCTCGGCGCCGACCGGTGCAAGGTCGGCCCGGACATATCCCATGCCGATGCAGCGTTCGAGGCTCGGCGAGAAGGAGCCCGAGGTGACGACGCCCACGGGGTCGCCGGCCTTGAGCAGGCGGTAGCCGTGGCGCGCCACGGCGCGCTCGGCCATCTCGAAGCCCACGAGCTTGCGCGTGACTCCCGCGGCCCTCATCGCCTCGATGGCGGCACGCCCGATGAACTCGCCTTTGGCCGGCTTGACCACCCAGCCGAGCCCCGCTTCGAGCGGGTTCGTCGTCTCGTCGATGTCATTGCCGTAGAGCGCGAACTTCATCTCGAGCCTCAGCGTGTCCCGCGCGCCGAGCCCGATGGGCTGTATCCCGTCGCCCTTGCCCGCCCCCATCAGCGCGTGCCAGAGCGTCTCGAGCTGCGCCGCGGGCGCATACAGCTCGAAGCCGTCTTCGCCCGTATAGCCCGTGCGCGAGATGAGACACGGCACGCCCGCGACGGCGCCCTGCGCGAACTGATAGTAGAGGACGCGCGTCACGTCCCTGTCGGCCAGCCTCTGTACCAGGGCCTCGGCCTTGGGCCCCTGCACCGCCAGGAGCCCCGTTTCGGCACTCACGTTCGTCCAGCCGCCGCCTCTGCCGCCCTCGGTCACCCAGGCCCAGTCTTTGTCGATATTGGAGGCGTTGACCGTCAGCATGTAGTGGTCTTCGGCCAGGCGGTACAGCGTCAGGTCGTCCACGATGCCGCCCTCCGGATAGCAGAGCAGCGAGTACTGGACCTGGCCTATGGCGAGCGTGGAGGCGTCATTCGTGGTGAGCGTCTGGACGGCGGCCAGCGCGCCGGGCCCGCGCACCTCGAACTCGCCCATGTGGCTGATGTCGAAGAGCCCGACGGCCGAGCGGACGCAGCGGTGCTCCTCGATGATGCCGGTGTACTGGACGGGCATGTCCCAGCCGCCGAAGGGGACCATCTTGGCGCCGGCCGCAGCGTGGACATCGCGCAATGGAGTCCGCTTGAGGGGAACCGGGGTGTCCGTCATGGCAGCCCCATCATCTTAATGGATGGGCTCCGGGGCCGCAATGGGAACTACGCCCCGACGCGGGATTCGTAACCGCGTCGGGGCGACGGCGCTGCTACTTCGTCGTGTAGCCTCTGGCGCTCATGCAGGCGCCGAAGGCCTGGTCGTAGCCCGCCTGGCCCTTCCCATACTGGCTGGTCCCGCCGTAGGCCGCGCCACCGACGCCGCCGGCCGCGGCGCCGATCGCCGCGCCCGTGCCCGCATGTCCGGTGGCCGCACCGATGGCGGCTCCTGCCGCCGCGCCGGTCAGCGCGCCGATGGCCAGCCCGATGCCGGCGCCCTTCGCCGTGCTCGTCGCCGGATCCCACCCGCTCTGCTGCTTGGCCCAGGTCTGGCACTCGCTCCCGTCCTGTGCCTGCTTCTGGGGCGTCTGGCCCTGGGCCGGATAGGCGTAGATAGTGGGCGTGGCCGGCGCGGACGCGCAGCCAGAGAGCGCCGCGGCGAACACGATGGCTGTCATCCCTGAGACGATGCGATGCGTTGTGGTCATGGGAAACCTCCCTCGCCGCCCATTATGCCTCGCCCGGCGAAGACTACGCCTCTTTCTCGACCACGCGGCCGAACGCCTCGAGGAAGCGGTCAACGTCCGCGTCGACCATGGCCAGCGAGCAGCAGCCGAGCCCTCGCTGGGTCAGGAGCACGCCGTCGTTGAGGAGCGCCATGAAGGTGCGGAGCGGCCGCTCGGCATCCGCGGGGCGGCTCGAGCGGTAGTCGCTCAGGCGCTTCTTCGTCCAGTGGATCCAGAAGAGCGAGCCGAGCCCCGTCACCTGCGCGGGCTGTTTGTTCTTGGACAGGACGCGCTTGACGCCGGCGCGCAGGCGATCGCCGAGGGCATCGAGTTTCGCGTAGGCGTCGGGCGTCAGCTCCTGCATCGTCGCGACACCGCCGGCCATGGTCACCGGGTTGGCGTTGAAGGTGCCGCCGTGGCTGATCCGTCCCTTGCCGCCGCGCGGGTCGTAGTAGTTCATCACCTCCGCGCGCCCGCCGAAGGCGCCGACGGCGAGCCCGCCGCCGATGATCTTGCCGAGCGTGGTCAGGTCCGGCCGGACGCCGAAGCGCTGCTGCGCCCCGCCCGGCGCTACGCGAAATGAGATGACCTCGTCGAAGATCAAGACGATCCCGAGACGCTCCGTCACCTCTCGCAGGCGCTCGAGGAAGCCCGGCTGGGGCACGAGCAGGCCGGCATTGGCCATGAGCGGATCCACGATGAGCGCGGCGATGTCGCGCCCCTGCTTCTCGAGGATCTTTACGCACGCGTCGGCGTCGTTCCACGGCAGGATTACGGAAAGCTTGAGCACGGTGTCCGGCACGCCGGCCGAGTATGCGACAGGCTTCGGCCGCTTGCGCGAGCCCGACTTGGCCGGGTCGGGCGAGACGCTCACCAGCACCCAGTCGTGCGTGCCGTGGTAGGCGCCCTCGAACTTGGCGAGCTTGCTCCGTCCCGTGAAGGCGCGCGCGGCGCGCACGGCGTTCATCGTCGCCTCGGTGCCCGAGTTGGCGAAGCGGACCACCTCCATGCTCGGTATGCGCTGGGTCAGCAGCCCCGCCAGCTTGACCTCGTGCTCGCTCGGCCCGGGGAAGGACATGCCGCGCGTCGCCTGCTCGGCGACGGCCTCGACGACCGACGGGTGCGCGTGGCCCAGGATCAGGCTCGTGTAGTTGCCGTTGAAGTCGAGGCGCTCGGCGCCGTCGGCGTCCCAGATGCGGGCGCCAGCGCCGCGCGTGATGTAGAAGGGGTACGGGTCGAAGAAGGTCGTCGTGCGGCTGTTGCCGCCCGGCATGACCCGGAGCGCCTCCTCGTACATCTGGCGCGAGCGGGAGGTCTTGGCCTTGTAGTCGTTGACGAGAGTCTCGAGGGTCATGTTGGTGACTCCTTCCTGGCTTCCGTCGCCCCTCTCCTAGGCTGAGGGGAATGGGATCGCGTCGTCGAGCTCGCGGCGGTAGGCGCGCAGGAACTCGTGGGCCTCGGCCACGGTCACGCGGCGGAAGCGCAGCCGCTGCCCCGGCTTGACCTGGGCCACCCGCCCGATGTCGAAGGAGCATACCGTGCCGATCTTCGTGTAGCCGCCCGTGGACTGCCGGTCGGCCAGGAGCACGATGGGCTGACCGTCGCCGACGACCTGGATGCCGCCAAGCGCCACGCCGTCGGAGATGATGTCGTGGCCGCGCGTGTGCTCGATGCGCTCCCCGCGGAGGCGGGCGCCCATGCGGTCGCTCTGCGACGTCATCTCGTACGGCGCGTCGAAGAGCGCCGCGATGCCGCGCTTGGTGAAGCGGTCGTCCTGGGGCCCGAGCACCACGCGCACTGTGGGCTCGACCGTGTAGTCGGGGATGA
The DNA here is from genome assembly GCA_030647435.1 of Candidatus Rokuibacteriota bacterium. Classification (NCBI taxonomy): domain Bacteria; phylum Candidatus Rokuibacteriota; species Candidatus Rokuibacteriota bacterium. The sequence goes on along the minus strand of JAUSJX010000155.1, from coordinate 41,589 downwards.
TCTCCTCGTGGACCTCGGCGGGCGCGCCGCCCGAGGCGGGGCCGAGCGGCAGGCAGTCGCCCTTGCGGAGGGCCCTTCCCTCGAGGCCTCCGAGCTGGCCGCGGAGATAGGTGGCGCGCGAGCCCAACGCGGGCGGCGTGTCGATGCCGCCGGAAACGGCGAGATACCCGCGCACTCCCGAGGCCGCCGGTCCCAACCGCAGGACTTCACCCGCTTCGACCTCGAAAGCCGCCCAGCGCGGCATGGCCGCGCCATTGAGCGTGACGGGCATGTCGGCGCCCGTGACCGCGACCCAGCGCTCGTCGGCGAACTCGATGCGCGGCCCGATGAGCGTGCACTCGAGCCCCGCCGCGTCATCGGCGTTGCCCACGAGGCGGTTGGCGAGGAGAAAGGCCTCGCGGTCCATGGGGCCCGACGGCGGGATGCCCACCCGCAGCGATCCGCGCCGGCCGAGGTCCTGGACCGTGGTCTGCGGTCCCGCGTCGTGGATGAGGACGCTCGGCATCAGGCGCGCTCCATGCGCGGGGTATAGGTACCCTCCGCCACGGCGCCGGCGATGGTGTCGTACTCGGCGCGGGAGATCATGCGGAAGCGGACGTGGTCGCCGGCGCGGAGGAGGATCGGATCGGCGGCCGACGGGTCGTACAGGCGCAGCGGAGTGCGGCCGAGCACCCAGAAGCCGCCGGGGCTCTCGACAGAGTAGATGCAGCACTGGATGCCGCCGATGGCGACGCTGCCGGGCGGCGTCTTGGTCCGCGGCTGATCCAGTCGCGGGATCTCGAGGCGGTCGGGCATGCCCGTCATGTAGGGCAGCCCCGGCGTGAAGCCGACGAAGTAGACGTAGTAGTCGGTCGAGGCGTGGAGCCGCGCGACGTCGTCCGGCGGCAAGCCGATCTTCTTGGCCGCCGCCGCGAGCTCGAAGCCCAGGTCTTCACCGTAGCAGCACGGGATTTCGACCGTGCGTGCCGGCGGCAGCACCTCGGGCCGGGCCTCCCGGCACAGCGCGCGAAGGGATTTGGTCAGCTCGTCCCAACCAACCGTGAAGGGGTCGTAGTAGACGAGGAGCGAGCGGTAACTCGGCAGGGTCTCAGTGACGCCGCCCAGCGCCTTCTGCTGGATCAGGTACTCGAGCGCGAGAACCCGCGCGTTGACCTCGCGATTGATGTCGTCACCCAGCTCGACCGACAGCGCGAGGTCCCCGCAGGGCAGGAAGCGGGGCTCGGCGTAGATGCCCACCGGCTAGAACGCGGCGAGGGTGGAGTTCGGCACGTCGGTGATGAACATGTGGCCCGGGCTGTGGGTGATCATGAACGAGGGCTTCGACGCCAGCGCCACCGCTTGCGGCGTCACGCCGCACGCCCAGAACATCGGGACTTCCCCCGGCTCGATGCCGACGAAGTCGCCCCAGTCGGGCTTCGAGATGTCCTTGATGCCGAGGTGCGCGGGATCGCCCACGTGCACGGGCGCGCCGTGGGCGCCGGGGAAGCGCGCCGAGGCCGTCACAGCCTTGGCGACCATCTGGTACGGGATGGGCCGCATCGAGACGACCATGGGGCCGTGGAAGCGGCCCGCCGGGCGGCAGGCGACGTTGGTCTTCCACATGGAGACGTTGCAGCCGCGATCCACGTGCCGCAAAGGGATGCCCGCGTCCATCAGCGCCCACTCGAAGGTGAAGGAGCAGCCGAGGAGGAAGGCGACGAGGTCGTCGCGCCAGAAGGCCTTGACGTCCGTCACCTCATCCGCGAGCACGCCGTCCTTGTAAATCCGGTAGCGCGGCAGGTCGGTACGGAGGTCGGCGCCCGGCGCCACGCCGACGGGCTCGGGCGAGCCGACCTCCGTCACCTCGATCAGCGGGCACGGGCGCGGGTTGCGCTGGCAGAAGAGGAGAAAATCGTAGGCGTCCTCTTTGGGCAGCACGGCCATATTGGCCTGGACGAACCCAGGCCCCAGCCCCGCGGTGACGCCGTGGAGCTTGCCGCTTCGGATGTCGGCGCGAATCTCTCTCGGGTGGCGCGTGTCGATAGGCATCTCGTCCTCCGGGTGTGTGTGCCTCTGAATCTACTTCAGGTGGCCGAGCTTGGGCCAGAGGTCGGGGTTGCCGAGCACGTGCGGCTTCTCGCCGCGGAGCACGCGCAGCATCTCGGCTGTGACCTGGATCGCCATGCCGCGGGTCGTCTCCTCGGTCACGCCGGCGATGTGCGGACTCACGATCACGTTGTCGAGCTGGAGGAGCCGGCTGTCCGAGGAGACGGGCTCCTCCTCGAACACGTCGATGCCCGCCGCTCGGATCTTGCCGCCCTCGAGCGCCACGCGCAGCGCCTCCTCGTCCTGGACCTTGCCGCGAGAGGTGTTGATGAAGATCACGCCGGGCTTCATCAGGGCGATCGCCACGGCGTCGATCATGTGGCGCGTTTCCCGCGTGAGGGGCGTGTGGCACGTGACGACGTCGGCCTGCCGGAGGACGGAGGCCATGTCCGGCATGGGCTCGACGCCGCGGTTCCGGAGCTCGTCGGCCGCCACGTACTTGTCGTAGCCGATCACGCGCATGCCCATGGCGCCCGCGATCTTCGCCACCCGACGCCCGATGTTGCCGACGCCGATGATGCCGAGCGTCCGGCCGTTCATCTCGAGCAGGCCCTGCCAGCGACCCTTGCTCCAGTCGGCCAGCCGCGTGCGTTTGTCCACGACCACCGCCTGCTTGGCGCAGGCCAGCATGAGCATGATCGCGTGCTCGGCGACGGAGTTGGAGTTGGAGCCCGGGGCGTGGACGACCGCCACGCCGAGATCCGTCGCGGCCTCGAGGTCCACGATATCGAGCCCGGCGCCGTGACGGCCGATGACCTTGAGCTGCTTGCAGGCCGCCATCAGCGACCGCGTGCAGTTGGGCTTGGTGCGGAAGAGGATGCCCGAGGCCTCCTGCGCGGCCTTGATCATCCCCGCTTCCGTCTCTTCGTTAGAAACGACCACACGCGCTTCCGTTTCGAGCTGTTTGACGCCGTCCGGATGGATGGGGCCGGCAAGGATCACGAGGGGCTTCATGACGGTAGCGGGTCTCCTATGACTGGGTTACTTGGTCGCCACGAGGACGATGCGGGGGGACTCGAGGGCGAACGGGCGTCCGTCGAGGCCGCCGAAGAGCTCGACCTGGGACCAGCGCTCCGGGCGCAGCATGCGCAGGAGCTCGTGGGCGGAGTAGAGGCGGATCTCGGTCTGGCCCAGCAGGCGGTGCTGGTCCTCGAGCCACCAGTCCTGCTGGATCCGGCTCGTGCGCACGTCGAAGCGGTTCTTGACGCGGACCGTGCCCTCCGGCAGCTGCACCGTCTCCTCGGGCGTCACGTCGTGGATGACGAAGTCGCGGTTGCGCGTATCGAGGACGAAGGCGCCGCCCGGCTTGAGCCCGGTGCAGAAGCGGTCGAGGAGGAGGCGGTCCTCGTCGTCGGTGAAGAAGCCGATGCTCGAGAAGAGGTTCAAGGCCAGATCGAACTCGCCCGAGAACTCCATGTCGCGCATGTCCTGCTTGACCAGCTGGAGCGGCAGCCCGGCGGCCTGGGCGCGCTCCTTGGCGCGGCCGAGCTCGGTTTCGGAGAGGTCCACGCCCGTGACCCCGAAGCCGCGCCGCGCGAGTGCGAGCGAGTGGCGGCCGAAGCCGCACGGCGCGTCGAGGACGCGCCCGCCGGCCGGCGGCCGCACGTGGCCGAGGATCCAGCCGACCTCGGTCTCGGCGTCCGCCTCGGACTCGAGGCCGCGGGAGATGGTGGGCCACGACTCCTCGAAGAATTTGCTGTCGAACACGGGCCGCATTATACCCAAAGTGGTGAATAAAAGTCGGCGGCGTACAGACCGCGCGGCGAGGAGATCCTGAACACCATGGCGACGCTGGTGACGGGAGCGTTCGGCTGCATCGGGGCGTGGGTGTGCAAGCGGCTGCTGGAGGCCGGCGAGAAGCCGGTGGCCTTCGACCTCGGCGACGACCCGTGGCGCATGCGCATGATCCTGGGGCCGGAGCGCCTGCGCGACGTCGTCATGGTCAAGGGCGACATCGCCGACCGCGACGGCGTGACCCGCGTCGTAGGCGAGCTGGCCGACCCGGGTTACCAGCAGGATCTCGGCCCTACGCCGCGCACAGGGCTCAAGGATGGCATTCGGATGACGCTCGACGAATTCGCCGTGCTCAAGAAGGCGGGACGGCTCGACGCGCGCGAGCTGGAGCCGGCGAAGTGAGGGCAGCGGTCACGCTCCGGCCCGCGCGCGCGGGCGACGCCGAAGCGGTCTGCCTGATCTACAACCAGGGGATCGAAGACCGCGTGGCGACGCTCGAGACCGAGCTGCGCACGCCTGAAGAGCGCCGCGAGTGGATGGCGGCGCGCGGCCCCCGCCACCCGGTGATCGTGGCGGAGTCCGGCGGGGTCCTCGTCGGATGGGGAAGTCTAAACGTCTTCAACGCGCGCCCCGCCTACCGGCACGTCGCCGACTTCTCCGTCTACGTCGAGCGCGCGTGGCGCGGCAAGGGCGTGGGCCACCGCCTGCTCGAGCGCCTCATCGAGCTGGCGCGCGAGATCGGCTACCACAAGATGGTGCTGTCCACCTTCCCCACCAACGCGGGGGGCGTGCGCCTCTACGAGCGCCTGGGCTTCAGCCGCGTCGGCGTTTACCACGAGCAGGGCACGCTCGACGGCCGGTGGGTGGACACGCTCATCATGGAGAAGCTCCTCTAGGCGAGCTATCCGGTTCGAGGGTCTTCCCCCGCGAAATCGGGGTCAGGTCTTGCAATCACACATTGCCCGCCAGACCCAGCCGCGGCGAACGAGCAGCTGCGGGGCCCTCATGTCGGATTGCAAGACCTGACCCCGATCTCGCTCAGTCGCCCGGCTGCATGAAGGCATAGCGGAAGTCGGTCGGCGGCACGAAGGTCTCCTTGATCGTGCGCGGGCTCACCCAGCGCAGCAGGTTCAGCGCGCTGCCCGCTTTGTCGTTGGTTCCCGACGCCCGGTCGCCGCCGAAGGGCTGCTGGCCGACCACGGCCCCCGTCGGCTTGTCGTTGATGTAGAAGTTCCCGGCCGCATGGCGAAGCGCCGCGGCGATCGTGGCGATGGCCCCGCGGTCGCGGGCGAAGACGGCGCCCGTCAGGCCGTACTGCGAGCCCTGGTCGCAGATCCGGAGGGTCTCGTCCATCTCCTGATCCTTGTACACATAGACCGTCAGCACGGGGCCGAAGATCTCTTCCCGCATGAGTCTCAAGTCGGGCCGCTTCGCCAGCACCAGCGTGGGTTCGATGAAGTAGCCCTTGGCGTCGTCGCAGGCGCCGCCCACGAGGATCTCGGCATCCGGTGAGTTCCGCGCGAAGTCGATGTATCCCCTGATCTTGGCGAAGGCGGCCCGGTCGATCACCGCTCCCATGAAGTTGCCGAAGTCGGCCACATCCCCCACGCGGATCTCCGCGATCTGCTCGCTCAGCGCCTTCTCCAGGGCAGGCCACAGCGAGACCGGAACGAAGGCCCGCGAGGCCGCCGAGCACTTCTGCCCCTGGAACTCGAACGCCCCACGGACGAGCGCCGTCGCGAGCGCCGGCACCTCGGCCGAGGGATGGGCGAAGACGAAGTCCTTGCCACCGGTCTCGCCGACGATCCGTGGGTAGGCCTTATAGCGGCGGATGTTCCTCCCAGCTGTCTCCCAAATCCCTTGGAAGGTCGCCGTCGAGCCTGTGAAGTGGACGCCGGCCAGGTCCGGGGAGGCGAGCACCGGGTCGCCCACGTCGGCCCCCATGCCGGGCAACATGTTGACGACCCCGGGCGGCAGCCCGGCCGTCTCCAGCACCTCCATGATGAAGTGCGCGGCGTACATGGCCGACGCCGCCGGCTTCCAGAGCACCGTGTTGCCCATGATCGCCGGGGCCGTCGGGAGGTTGCCGGCGATAGAGGTGAAGTTGAACGGCGTGATCGCGAAGACGAACCCCTCGAGTGGCCGGTAGTCCACGTAGTTCCAGCAGCCGGGCGAGGACCGGGGCTGCTGCCGGTAGATCTCCTCGGCGTAGGCCACGTTGAAGCGCCAGAAGTCGATCAGCTCGCACGCCGAGTCGATCTCGGCCTGGTGCGCCGTCTTCGACTGCCCGAGCATGGTCGCCGCGTTGAGCACCATCCGGTAGGGGCCGGCCAGCAGGTCTGCCGCCTTGAGGAAGACGGCCGCCCTGTGCTCCCACGGGATGCGCGACCATGTCCGGTGGGCCTCGAGCGCGGCGCCGATGGCCTGCTCGACCTCCTTGGGCCCGGCCTTGTGCCAGACGGCCAGCACGTGGCGGTGGTTGTGCGGCGTCACGGCCTCGGCCGTGACGCCCGTCTGGACCGTGCGGCCGCCGATGCGCGGGGCGATCTCGATGACCTCCTTCGACATCTTGTCCATCTGGGCGCGGAGCGCCCGGCGCTCGGGGCTGCCGGGGGCGTAGGCGAGGATGGGCTCGTTCCGTGGATCGGGCACGCTGAAGATTCCGTTGCTCATGGACGTGTCCTCCTGAGACGTCTTCCGACGGACTTGACCAGCAATCGCGGCACGAAGATCGCCGCGTCGACCACGACCAGCGGCCAAAAACCCTAACCGTGGGGCCTGCCTTGTCACAGCCCTGCGAGCTTCCTGGGCAGGTCGGAGCGCGGCCAGACGCGACTCCCCCCAGGAGCTGATGCATAGCGCGAGCCATACCGCTCGATTCCAAAAAGGCTTGACCCCCCTCCGATTCCGCTCCTCCGCCAGCGGCAAAGGCTTGAGGCGATTGGGGCGCAGGCTCCGCAATGAGGCAGCTTCGCCGCAGCGGCTCTCGCGCTCAGCCGCCGGCAAGGCGGGCCGGGCCTGTCCGATCCGCTCGATTACTCTGCCTTGTCTCGCGCTGCTCCACGCTCGGCTGCATGGCATGCGGCTTGCGGACGACAAGCTTTGTTGGAGTCAGCCATGAGACTCAGCGTCACCCAACTCGACCTGCGTGGAAAGCGCGTCTTCCTCCACGCCGAGTGCGCCGGGCTCACCGTGTCAGGCGTCGGCGATACCGTCGCGGCGCTGTAAAAGGAGGATCTGACCATGGCGAAGAGAATTCTGGTGCCGCTCGATGAATCGCCCGTGGCGGAGGTCGTCGTGCCGCTCGTGGCCGACATCGCTCGCGGAAGCGGGGCCACCGTGCGGCTGCTCCAGGTGGCGCCCGTGCCCCAGAATCGCGTGAGCGAGCAAGGCCGAATGCTGGCGTACGCTGACGAGGAGATGGCGCGCCTGGAAGCGGAAGGGCTCGACTATCTGCGGACGGTCGAGATGCAGTTCGATGGCGCCGCGGACGTCGAGTGTGTGGTGCGCTTCGGCGATCCGGCCGCCGAGATCCTCCTGGAAGCCGACGCGTTCGGGGCCGATCTGATCGCCGTCACGACGGAGAGACGGAGCGCGGTCGGACGCACCGTGCTCGGCAGCGTCGCCGAGCAGGTGGTCAGGAAGGCCGATGCGCAGCTCATGCTGATCCGGCCGGGCCGCCACGGGCTCTGATCACCCACGGCCCACTGCGTGATGGCTGACGCGTCGCTGGCCATCTCCCCCTTCCTGGGCGGCGATCCTGTGTGTCTCGGCCCCGAGATCGCCTCGCCCGGCGACGTCCTCTTGCGGCTCGACCTTCTGCCGGTGGAGGGGCCAGGCTGCCTTCTCATCGCTCCGGGTGTCGCCCTGATCCACTCGCTCACCCGCGATGCCGGGAGCGTGACGCTCCGCTGGGTGAACCTCGCCCACCGACCGCGGCTCACGGCCGGCCTGCCGCCCGTGGAAGCGGCCGTGGTCCTCATCGCGGCCGTCGGTGACAGCGCCCGCGCCCTCCGTCTGGTCGGCCGGCTCATGGCTTGCCTGGCCGAGCCGGGGATCGCGGATCGCGCCCGCGCGGCCACGACACGCGAGGCGCTGGTCGAGGCGCTGTCGCCCGCCGAGCGCTCTGCCGGCGAGGTGTCGTTGGGCACCGCCGAGCTGCTCAGCCTGCTCGGCTCGAGGCTTACCGGGCTCAGCGCGGCCGAGGCCGCCAGGCGGCGCCTCGCATGCGGCCCGAATCGGCTCGAGCGCCTGCGGCGCCGGCCGCTCCTCATGCACCTCCTCGAGCAGTTCTGGAGTTTCTTCGCCGTGCTCCTCTGGGTCGCCGGGGTCTTCGCCGTGCTGGCCGGAATGGCCGAGCTGGGCTGGGCAATCTTCGCCGTGATCGTCGTCAACGGTGTCTTCGGTTTCTTGCAGGAATACCGCGCCGAACGAGCCGTTGAAGCGCTACAGGAAATGCTTCCCGCGGCGATCACCGCGCTCCGCTCGGGTCAGGCGCTGCGCCTCGCCGCCGCCGAGCTCGTGCCCGGCGACGTCGTCGAGGTCGGCGAGGGTGACCAGGTGCCGGCCGACGGCCAGCTCCTCTCGGCGGCGGGACTGAGGGTCGATCAGAGCGCGCTCACCGGCGAGTCGCATCCGGTGTTCAAGCTCCCGGCGGTCGGAAACAACCGGGCCAGCGTGCCTGTCCGGGAGCGGCCGGAGCTGGTCTTCGCGGGAACCGCGGTGGTCGCCGGCGCTGGCCGCTTCGTCGTGCGCGCCACCGGCATGCAGACGGAGATCGGCGTCATCGCCGAGCTCACCCAGTCGGTGCCCGAGGCGCCGAGCCCGCTCCAGCGCGAGATGGCGCGGGTCACCCGGCTCGTCTCCTTCCTCTCCGCCGCTCTCGGCACAGGATTCTTCGCCCTCGGCGTGTCGACGGGCGTCCTCCCCATAGGGGAGGGATTCCTCTTCGCTCTCGGCGTCATCGTCGCCAATGTCCCGGAGGGCTTGCTGCCGACGCTCACGCTCGCGCTGGCGCTCGGCGTCCAGCGCATGGTCCGCCAGAAGAGCCTCGTGAAGCGGCTCTCGGCGGTGGAGACTCTCGGGGCCATCACGGTCATCTGCACGGACAAGACCGGCACGCTCACCCAGAACCGCATGGCCGCCCGGTGCGTGTGGATCGAGGGACGCACCCTCACGACCGATGCCCTGGATGGCGAGAGCGCGCCCGATCTCCGCGAGCTCTTCGAGGCGGCAGCGCTCGCCTCGCAGGCCACGCCGGAGCGCGGCGATCCTACCGAAGTGGCGCTGGTGGCCGCCGGCGCTCGACTCGGCGTGGATCCCGACAAGCTCAGGCAAGCCCATGAGCTCCTCGCCCCGTACCCGTTCGACTCCTTTCGCAAGCGGATGACCCTCGTGCGCGCGACGGACCGAGGCGCCACCGCGTATGTCAAGGGAGCGCCGAAGGAGACGCTGGCCCTCTGCGACACGATCCGCTGGGAGGGCCGGACGGTGCCGCTGAGCGACCACGTCCGCCGAAGCGTCCTCGCGGATCATGACCGGCTGGCCGCTGAGGGCCTGCGCATCCTCGCCGTCGCCCGGCGTCCCCTCGCCGATGGTCTCGTGGGCGCCGGGGCCTCGGCGGTGGAGCGGCAGCTCACCCTCCTCGGCCTGGTCGCGCTCTGGGATCCGCCGCGACCCGAGGTGAAGGACGCGGTGGCGCTTTGCCGGCGGGCGGGGATCCGGGTGATGATGATCACCGGCGACTACGGGTTGACCGCCAAGGCCATCGCCGCGCAGATCGGCCTGCCCGTCAACAAGGTGATCAGCGGAGAGGAGCTCGACCGGCTGCCGCCGGACGCGCTCCGGCAGCTCCTGGGCGAGCCGGGCGTCCTCTTCGCGCGCACCTCGCCGGCCCACAAGCTCGCGATCGTCTCGGCGCTGCGCGCGTCGGGCGAGGTGGTGGCGGTCACCGGGGACGGCGTCAACGATGCGCCCGCGCTCAAGGCCGCCGACATCGGCGTGGCCATGGGCAAGCGGGGCAGCGAGGTCGCGAAGGAAGCGGCGGTGATGGTGATCACCGACGACAACTTCGCCTCCATCGTGGCGGCGGTGCGCCAGGGGCGGGCGATCTACGCGAACATGGGGAAGTTCGTGACCTACATCTTCGCGTCGAACGTGCCCGAGCTGGTGCCCTTCCTCGCCCTCGTGTTCTTCCGCATCCCGCTGGCGCTCACCGTGATGCAGATCCTCGCCGTGGACCTCGGGACCGATCTGCTCCCCGCCCTCGCGCTCGGCGCCGAGCCGCCAGAGAAGGACGTGATGGACAGGCCGCCGCGTCCTCGCGATGCGCGGCTGCTCGGGGGACGCCGGCTCCTGCGCGCCTACGCCTTCCTCGGCGCCGCCGAGGCGGCCCTGGCGCTCTCCGCCTTCTTCTGGACGTACTGGCTGGCGGGCTGGCGACCGGGCCTGCCCATGGCGGCCACGGGTCCGCTCTACCGCCGCGCCACCACGATGACCTTCGCAGCCATCGTCGCCGCCCAGGTGGGGAATATCTTCGCTTGCCGCACGGACCGCGAGTCCGTCTTCCGCGCCGGTCTGTTCAGCAATCCGCATGTCTGGCTGGGGATCGCGGCCGAACTGGCCCTCCTGCTCGCCCTCGTGCTCGTCCCTCCCCTTCGCGACATCTTCGGCCTGGCGCCGCTCGCGTTCGCCGAGTGGTCCGTCCTGCTCGCCCTCCCGCCCGCCATGCTCACACTCGAGGAGGGACGGAAGTGGCTGGTGCGAAAGAGGCACGGGGCGTGAACCGAGCGTCGCCCCGACGCCCAGCCGGAGAGCGCCAGGCCCCCACCACAGGCGGATGACCCGGTGTGCTCGCCGTCCTTCAGGACGTGCCCGCCGTTGACGAAAGCGAAAGGGTCTTCTCTTCTACTTGAGGCCGAACAACGCGGGGAGGAACGTCGAGAGGCCCGGCCACTGGGTAACGATGAACAACGAGAGCAGCATAGCCAGCACGAATGGCCAGACGGCCCGGGAAATCTCGTCGAAGGACAGCTTGGCGATGTTGGCGGCCACGTAGAGGTTCACCGCCACGGGCGGCGTCACCTGGCCGATGGCGATATTCACGGTGAGCATCACGCCGATCCAGACGGGATTCCAGCCAAAGGCCGCCATGATCGGCATGATGATGGGCACGAAGATGTAGTAGATCGAGACGGCGTCCAGGATGTAGCCCGCCAGGAACACCAGGAGGTTGATCGTCCAGAGCACGACCCAGGGGGTCTTCGACAGCCCCAGCAGGGCCTGGGTGATCTGGTCGATGACACCCATGGTGGAGCCGGCCCAGGCGTAGAGTCCCGCGAAGCCCACGATCAGCATGACCACCGCCGAGGACACCACCGTGTCCCGGATGATGCCCCACAGCGATACCAGACTGAGCGAGCGGTAGACGACGATGCCCACGAAGAGCCCGTAGAAGACGGCCACCACCGCGGCCTCGGTGGGGGTGAAGACGCCGCCGTAGATGCCGCCCAGGATGATCACGGGCGCCAGCAGTCCCCAGACGGAGTCGCGCAGCGCGCGCAGGATCTCCGCGCGGGTGCCGTAGCGGTCGCCCCGCCAGCCGTGACGGCGCGAGATCACGTAGGCCGGTATCGCCAGGCAGGCGCCGACGACCAGGCCCGGGATGACGCCCGCGGCGAACAGCGCCGGGATGGACGTATTGGTGATGACGCCGTAGATGATGAAGGCGATGGAGGGCGGAATGATGATGGCGATGGAGCCGCCGGAAGCGACCAGCGCCGAGGCGAAGGGTTTCGCGTACCCTCGCGCCGCCATGGCCGGGATCAGAATGGTTCCCAGCGCCGCCGTGTCCGCCGGCCCCGAGCCCGAGATGCCGGCGAAGAACACGCAGCAGACGATGGCCACCAACGCCAGCCCGCCGTGGACCGGACCGATGAGGAGGCTCGCAAGACGGACGAGTCGCTCCGAAATCCCCACGCGCTCGAGGATGAGCCCCGCCATGATGAAGAACGGGATGGCCAGGAGCTGGAACTTGGCTAAGTTCGAATAGAAGGTCGGGCCGATGGCGGCCATGCCCAGGCTGAACTTCCAGATCAGAAACACGCCGGTCGCCCCGAGCCCCACGGCGATGGGCGCGCCGATCGCCAGCAGGAGAATGAAGAGGCCGAAGAACCAGACGACCCCGAGCCAGTCCATCAGGCGCGGGCGATCTCCGTCCGGAGCGCTTGCAGCACCCGGATGATGACGAGGAGCGCCCCGACGGGCAGCGCCGCCGTGTAGATCCACTCGGGGATGCCCAAGGCTTCCGACGTCGTGCCGAGCGCGATCTGGCTCTGGATCTGCCACCATCCCGCCCAGGTGAGCATGGCCATGGTGGCGACCGCCGTCACGCCGGTCAGGGCCGCCAGCCCCCGCCGGATGGGCCGCGGAAGCTGGTCGCGCAGGATGCCGAAGCCCAGATGGAGCGCTTCACGGAACGCGATGGCCGCACCCAGCATGGTGATCCAGACCAGGGCGGCGACTTCGATCTCCTCGGTGAAGGCGAAGGAATAGCGCGTGAGATAGCGGGCCAGGATGTTGAGAAAGGCCAGCACCGCCATCACGACGAGGAGGCCCCCGGCCAGGGCCTCCTCGAAGTGGTGGGCGAGGCGCCGCACTACTTGGTCTCCGCGATGATCCTCTCGGCCGACTTGACGAGGTCGGCGCCGACTTCCTGGACCCACTTGTCATAGACCGGCTTGGTCTTGGCTTTGAAGGGGGCCACCTCGGCCGGCGAGAGCATCACCACCTCCATGCCGTTCTTCTTCAGCATCTCGACAGCCTCGAGCGAGCCGTCGAGCCCGGCGCGCGCGCCGGCCTTCTGCGCCACCATCACTTCCACCGCCGTCTTCTTCACGATCTCGCGATCGGCGGGGCTGAGGCTGTCCCAGGTGATCTTCGACACGCCCAGGATCAGCGGGTCGATGGCGTAGCGCCAGAGCGTGATGTTCTTGTGCACGGTCCAGAGCTTGTAGGGCTGGATGACCGACACCACCGGGTTCTCCTGCCCGTCCACCGTGCCCGTCTGGAACGCGGTCAGGGCCTCGCCCCAGTTCATGTTCACCGGGTTGGCGCCCAGCGCGCGGAAGGTGTCGATGAAGATCGGAGAGCCGACGACCCGCACCTTCAAGCCTTCGAGGTCTTCGGGCTTGCGCACGGGCCGCTTGGAATTGGTGATCTCGCGGAAGCCGTTCTCGCCCCAGGCCAGCGGAATCACGCCCTTGGCCTCGATGAGCTTCCACAAATGCTGCCCCGGCCCACCGTTCTCCACGGCGTCGAGCGACTTGTAGGAGGGATACATGAAGGGCATGGCGAAGAGGTTGAGCTCCTTGACCTGGGGCGACCAGTTGATCGTCGAGCCCAGGGCGAAGTCGGCCACGCCCTGGTTGAGGAGCAGGAACTCGTTGGTCTGCTTGCCGGCGAAGAGCTGGCCGGCGAAGTAGTTCTTCACGTTGATCCGCCCCTGGGTCCGCTCCTTGAGCAGATCGGCGAACTTGATCGCCGCCTCGCCCCATGGCCCGGCAGGCCCCACCACCAGGCTGTTCTTGAACTCGGCTTTGTACTGGGCTGCCGCCGGGGCCGCCGCAGAGACCACGACGCACGCGAGCGCGAGGATCACGAGGAGGAGGCGCTTCATAAAGGTATCTCCTTGATTGGAAAGGTTGGGGAGGTGCGACACGTATAGCACGGGCTCGGAAAATGTGTCAACACGACGCCCCGGCGCAATCGCGATGGACGAGCTCGAGACACGGTTCGACAAGGGTGTCACGGACGGGCTGGCGGAGGACGCCGGCGTCACTCGCTGAAGGTCAGCTTGAATACGTCCCTACATCAGCGAGGGGAGCCAGGTGCTCAATCTGGGGAAGGCGATGATGATGGCGAGAGCCACACCCAGCATCAGGATGAACGGGACGGCGCCCGCGAAGATCTCCTCGACTTGCACCTCCTCTCCGATGGCCGATCTCATGGCGAAGACCACCATGCCGAATGGAGGGGTCAGGAGACCGATCTCGATCGCTACGATGGACACGATCGCAAACCAGAGCGGGTCAGTTGGGGATCGCGCCAAAGCTGGTGATCGTGTAATTGCTAGCCACCTCGTGGAGCTTGAAGGAATAGGTGGCGTCCGGGATCATGATCCACCCGTCATAGACCCCGGTCTGGAGGGAGGTGTAGGCTTCGTTCAAGTTGGACTGGACGGGCACCGCCTTCACCGCCTGCAGCCAGGGAATATTCGGTCCCGCTGCCGCGATCTTGCGGCCCCTCAACTGTTCGACCTTGGTCCAGGGGAAGGTCGTCACCAGGTTGTAGTTGGTGACCGCACCCGTCGCGATGTAGACTTGGTTGAACTTGTTCTCCAGGTTTGCCGGAAGCTGGGGAAAGGTATCGAAGACCTTACGGGCTGCCTTTCCCGCCAGCACCACGTTCTCGGTGCCAAAGGGAACGAAATATCCGAAGTTGTAGGCCAGCAGCTTCGATGGCTCGAAGGGCACGTGCACGTCGCCGATGTCCATGAGGCCGTTCTCCACGGCTTCCAGGACCTCGCCCAGCTTGGCGACTGAGCCGCCGTAGGCTTCGACCCATTCGATCTTGTGCCCGGTCTTCTGCTCGACTCGCTTCTTGACCTCGACCTGGAGAAAGGTCTGCATCGGAGCAACCCAGGACGCCGCAGGGACCGGGTGCCCCGCGCCGATGATCAACCGAAACGTCTCCGCCCGAGTCATTCCCGGGATCATCCACACTGCTGCGGCCGCCGCCAGTACCGCAATGATCTTGTTCATGGTCTCTCCCTCTGCCGTTGACTTCTCGTGGAGCGCAGCGCGTACACGATGACCCGTTGCGGGCGGTTTGGTCCCACCGGACACGCCGCCCACTATGCTCCGCCGCCGCTCGCCTTGACTACCCTCCGCCAACCGGCAACAGGAAATGGGCGCCACCGCGCCTCAGCGCGTCGTGAACCTTCTTCATGTCCACGCGGCGCGGCACCACGCCGTCCAGGGCGGCGCCCGCCGCCGCCGCGCCCGCGCACTCCCCGACCTGCATCATGATCGGCTGGCTCCGGGTCCACCCGTCGGCCTGAGCGTAGATAACATAAAACCCGTTCTCAGTCAGGGCCCGCCGCGCCCGAGGGTCTTCCCCCGGAGTCTGCCTTGTCACAGCGCGGATAAACCCGCTCCCACCTCGCGCCGATCCTGCCAGAGCGGGGATCCGAGATCAAATCGGGGTCTTGAATCACAGGGTGGGAGCCGTCCAGGGGACCATCAGGCACCGGCAGGGCAGACGTCCGCGGCTGCCCGGACCCCCGACACCGCCTAGACCGTCACGCCGGGAAGTGTCGGCTGCTCGGCTCCTGCCGCGGTCAGGGGCAACGGGGGCCGGGGATCCTGCGCGCACCGGGCAGCCCGAGATGGGCAAGGATCCGCTGAATCACGGCCGGGTCGTCGATCGTGGCGATCAGCTGCATCCGGCCGGCGCATCCAGCAAGGCCCACGTCCAGTAGCGGGCCTGGGTGCGCTCCCGCGCCCTGGCCCGAGGTTTCCCGATACGGCTCCCGGATCTGTCGCTGCGCCACTCTCCGCGCGGTGATGGGCGACGACCTCGGGCCGCCAGCGCGCGTGTGTGGTGCCAGCACGCCGTGATAGAGCGCCAGATTGATCTCAGGTCGCGGCGTCAAGGCCGCGAGCTTCTCGAGAAACTCCACCGGCTCGAAGAGGAAGTGCGTGGTCCCGTCGTGCCAGGCTGTGACACGGCCCCCAGGGCCGCCGCGTCCGAGAACAGGCTTTATGCTACTTACGCGCAGTAATGGAGCTAGTCGGGCGGCAGGCGCCGCCTCACCGTGGAGAAGCGCTGGTACGCCGTGTGGCGCGAGAGGCGGTCGTAGAGCGCGACCAGGCGTGGCTCGTCAGATGCGGGCTAATGCGGAGGCGGCTACTTGATGGCCCCGGCCGTGAGGCCGGAGACGTAGTAGTCGAGGAAGAAGACGTAGAGGATGACGATGGGCACGGAGCCCAGGATGGCGCCCGCCATCAGCTCGCCCCAGAAGTAGATGTCTCCCCGGATCAGCTCGCTCGTGACCCCCACGCTGGCGGTGATCTGGTCTGACGAGGAGGTGAAGGTCAGCGCGTAGATGAACTCATTCCACGACAGGGTGAAGGCGAAGAGCACCGCGCAGACGAGTCCCGGGACGGCGATGGGCAGCACGATGCGCCAAAGCGCCTGGATGCGCGTGGCCCCGTCGACCATGGCGCATTCCTCGACCTCCTTCGGGACGGTGCGGAAGTAGCCCATGAGGAGCCAGGTGCAGAACGGCACGAGGAACGTCGGGTACGTCAGCACGAGCGCCCACTTCGAATCGCCCAGCCCGAGCCAGTTCACGACCTGCGCCAGCGGCAGGAACAGGAGCGTCGTGGGCACGAGGTAGGTCACGAAGATGCCCGTGCCAAAGGTGCTCACGCCGAAGAACTTGAGCCGGGCCAGCGCATAGGCCGCGACGGTCCCGATGGCCACGGACGCGGTCGTGGCAAGCGCGGTCACGAGCAGGCTGTTCTTGGTCCAGGTGAGAAACTCGGTCTCCCAGATCAGCTTGCTGTAGTGCTCGAGGGTCGGCGCCTGGCGGATGATGAGCGGCACCGCGTGCCGGTCGTAGAGCTCCTTGTCCTGCTTCAGCGAGGTCAGAGCCATGTGGTAGAAGGGGAACAGCGCGAACACGAGGAAGGGCAGGAGCGCCAGATGCCGCATCGTCTTCCGGAGCAGAGGGCGCTTCGCCACCGCCATCAGTAGGCCTGCTTCCGCACGAACCGCAGCTGCGCCCAGACGACGAACACCAGCAGCGGGAAGAGGTACAGCGAGACCGCCGCGCCTTCGCCGATGCGCCCGGTGTCGATCCCCAGCACGCGCGAGAGCGTCGCGAAAAGGTGGGTTGAGTTGATGGGCCCGCCGCGGGTCAGTACGTAGACGATGTTGAAGTCGCTGAAGGTGAAGATGGTGGAGAAGAGCACGACGACGGCGAGCACCGGCTTGAGCAAGGGCAGTGTGATGTGCCAGAAGCGGGAGTTGGCGCCGGCACCGTCGGCCTCGGCCGCCTCGTAGAGCTCCTTCGGGATGGCCACGAGCGCGGCCAGGATGCAGAGGGCGAAGAAGGGCAGGCCGCGCCAGATGTTGACCGTGATCACCGCGGCCATGGCGTAGTACCTCTGGCCGAGCCAGTTGGGCCCCGGCGGGTCCATGACCCCCAGCGCGATGCCGGTCCAGTTGACCACACTGTAGAGCGAGTTGAACATCCACCACCAGCCCAGCGTCGACAGCGCGGTCGGGATGACCCAGGGCAGGAGCACCGCGCCGCGGATCATCCGCTTGAACCAGAGCTGCTCGTTGAGCAGGAGCGCCAGGACGATGCCCAGCACGACCTTGAAGACGACCGCGATGCCGGTGAACACGAAGGCATTCTGGAAAGTCTGGCGGAAGGCGTCGCTGTCCCACAGCTGCACGAAGTTCCTGATGCCGATGAACTCGCTCGGCCGGCCGATGAAGGCGTTGGAGAGGGAGAAATACACCGCCATCACGAATGGATAGGCGACCAGGAGCAGCAGCAGGAGCAGGGCCGGTGTCACGAACACCGGCCCCAGGATCCGCTCTCGATCGAGCCACACGCTCAGGCGCGCGGTTCCGCGCGGCCGCCCGCGCGGAACCAGAATCTCGTCGGCTCTGACGGCAGCCATGCTAGCCGATTACCATATTTGTTCGCCTCGTTGTTCTCGTGGTCGCCTCGCCTGCGGCTGCGGTTCCCCCAACGGGCTGCGGCTCACCCGGCAAGAATCTTCTTCATCTCGGTCTCGGCCCAGGCGATCGAGTCCTTCGTCGACGTGCCCGTCACCGCCTTGGCGATCATGTTGGGCAGCAAGTAGGTGTTGGTGATGAGCTGGACCTTGTCCGAAGGCGGCGCGGGCCAGCCGTAGGTGTGGTACTGGATCCCCTCGCCCTTGAGGGCGGCATACTTGGGGTCGGTCTTGAGCACCGGGTGGTCCTGGAGCTTGTCGTAGACGGGCAAGTTGAACGCGTCCCCGGACATGATGTACTCGTCGTAGACTTCACGCTTGCCGAGCAGGTAACGGATCCACTCCTTGGCCGGCTCGATGTTCTTGGAGAATTTCCAGATGGCGATGTGGCGCGGGACGTCGGTCTCGTGGCGACCGTGCGGGCCGGTGAGGCTCCGGTGGTGGTTCATTCCATCGGTCGTGACGAGCTTGCGGTTTCGCGCCACGATGTAGGCGCTGAGCGGATTGTGGACCCAGCCCGCCTTGCCCTGCTGGATCGACTCGTTGTTGCTGGAGTCCGACCACGAGAGCACTTCGGGCTCCATGCAGTCGCGGTACATCTTCTTGTACCACTCGATCGTCTGCACCGTGGCCGGCGAGTTGATGCGAACCGTCTTGCCGTCCTTGTCTACCTCCATGCCCCCGAAGGACCAGAGGACCGGGCTGGCAGTAGAAATGGAATCGTAGTTCTGGCTGATGGGGATGCCGACCGGGTTCCCCATCTTCTTGAGCTCCTTGCCGACGGTATAGAGCTCCTCCCAGGTGTCCGGCACCTTGAGGCTCGCCTTCTTGAAGAGGTCCTCCCGGTAGGTGGGGACGAACATGGTGTGATACTGGGGCACGGCGCGCCAGACGCCCTTCACATGGCCCCCCTCGTACGCGGAGGAGAGCGCCTTGCCGTACTTCTTCTCGAGCTCCGCCACGACGTCCGAGACATCGACCAGCTGGGGCTCGTAGAGCCACGGGAAATGCATCCGCATCTCGACGAGGTCGTGGCCGGCCTGGGTCTGCACCTCCGAGGCGTACTTGGACTGCTGCGGACCCATGTGCGAGACATGGTCGATCTTCAGCTTGACGCCCGTGTCCTTGGTGAAGCGCTGGCCGATCTCGGCCAGCTTCTTGTCGGACGCCGGGGCGAAGTTGTTCCAGCAGAGATAGGAAATCTCCCGCTGCTGGGCGCGCGCGGGCGGCACCCCAGCGGCAAGGATGCCGGCCAGGCCGGCGCCCGTAGCGGTCAGGAACTCGCGGCGGTTGACAGAACCCATAGGTTCCTCCTCCTCATGGTTGAAAGCCGTCGGAACAGGGACCCGGTCAGGAAATGGTGGGGGACTCTATGCCGGGGAGCGGGGGGCTGTCAAGACGCCCCGCGGCATTAGGCGTAGAGCCGGAAGACCCCGTAGGCGATCGTCCCAGCGATCAGCGCGAGGGCGATCAGCGTCAGTGCGGCCAGGGCGGCGCGGCTCACGAGGGCGCGACCACTCGCACCGGGATGACCACCGGGGGCCGCAATTTCTGGAGGCCCAGGCCCACCCCCAGCAGAACCAGGCCGCCACCGTCGGTCAGGACCCCCGGGTAGATGAGCAGGAGCGCAGCTCCGACGAAGAGCGCGCGCTCGACCCAGGTCGCCGGTCGGATGAAGTAGCCTTCTAGTCCGGCGGCAAGCGCCACCACGCCGATGGTCCCCGTGGCCACGGCTACCGCGATGCCGGTCCACGGCCCCTCGAAGAGCAGCGCCGGCGAGTACACGAAGAAAAACGGCACGATGAAGCCGGCCGCAGCGAACTTGACCGCCTGGAGCCCCGCGCCCCACAGACTGCCCTTGCTGATCGACGCCGCCGCGTAGACGGCGAGGGCGACGGGCGGGGTGACGGCCGACAGGCACGCGAAGTAGAACGCGAACATGTGGGCGGCCATGGGGGCGACCCCGAGCTTGATGACTGCGGGGATCAGGAGCGCGGCCAGCATGATGTAGGCGGGCGTGGTGGGCATCCCCATGCCGAGGGTGATGGCGGCCAGCATCGTGATCACGAGCGCGACGATCAGCGCCTCACCCGCCACCGCCACCAGGAAGCTCGTGAAGCGGATGGCCAGCCCGGTCTGGAGGATCACGCCGATGACGATGCCGGCGGAGGCCGTGGCCATGGCCACGGGCACGGTCTGTAGGGCGCCGTCCCGCAGCGCCTCCACCGCCCCCCGCAGCCCCACGCGGGTCTCCCGCCGCAGCCAGGACAGCGCCCAGACCACTGCCGTGGACATGATGGCCGCGTAGGTCGCCGTGTAGCCCTGCACCAGCAGGAAGAAGATGACCAGGAGCGGGAGGAAGAGGTGGCCCTGCCGCCACATGATCTGGCGGAGATCGGGCAGTTCCGCCTTGGGGATGCCCCGCAGGCCGCCGCGGATGGCGTTGAAGTGGATCGCGGCGAAGAGCGCGCCGTAGTAGAACAGTGCCGGGATGAGCGCCGCCAGCATCACGTGCGAGTACGGCACGCCCATGAACTCGGCCATGACGAAGGAGGCCGCGCCCATGATCGGCGGCATGATCTGGCCGCCCGTCGAGGCGACCGCTTCGATCGCCGCCGCCGCCTCGGGCTTGAACCCGGTCCGCTTCATCATCGGGATGGTCAGCCAGCCGTCGACCATCACGTTGGCCACGGCGGAGCCCGAGATGGTCCCGAAGAGGCTGGAGGACACGACCGAGACCTTCCCCGGCCCCCCGCGCTGGCCGCCGGCGATTGCGTTGGCGAAGTTCATGAAGAACTGGCCGGCGCCCGACTTCTCCAGGAAGGCGCCGAAGATGACGAAGAGAATGACGTAGGAGCCGGCGACGCCGAGGGCGATCCCGAAGATCCCCTCGGTCGTGAAGTAGGTCTGGTCGAGCAGGATCTCGAGCGAGAGCCCGCGGTGGCGCAGGCCGCCGGGGAACCAGGGACCGCCCAGGCCGTAGGCGATGAAGCAGAGGGCCACGATGGGCAGGGCGGCCCCGATGGCCCGCCGGGTCGCTTCGAGGACCAGCAGCGTGCCGAGCCCGGCGACCTCCATGTCGGCCGCGCTGAGGGAGTCGGCGGTGGGCATGCGCATCGTGATGTAGTCGTAGCGGACTAACAGGTAGCCGACGCTGGCCAGCGAGGCCGCGGCGAGCGCGAGGTCGGTCCACGGGATCCGGTCCCGCGTCGCGCCGCTCCGCCTCGGGAAGAGCAGGAAAGCCAGGACCAGGCTGAAGGCCAGCGTGATGATGCGGAGGACCAGGCTGTCGGGCGCCGCGGTCGTGAGGCGGGCGTAGACGTGGTAGACGGACATGACGACCGCCACCACGCCTACGACCAGCCCGCTGTAGCCGACGAGCTTGCGCACGGCCGCGACTACTTCAGGAGACCCGCCTCCTTGTAATACTTCTCCGCGCCCGGGTGATGGGGCAGACCGAAGTTCTGCGCCATGTCCTTGGCCGTCACGCCCTTCATCGCCGCGGCCACGTTGCCGAAGCTCTCCCGCCCTTCGACGATGGCCTTGGTGACCTTGTAGATCACGTCGGCCGGCGTCTTGGACGAGGCGATGAGGATCGTGGGGGCCTGGATGGTGACCACGTCCTCGTCGATCCCGTAGGCCGCGTACACCCCCTTCGGGACCACGTGCCGGACGAACCCGGAATTCAACTGGCGCATCTTGGCGATGACGTCCTCGGACACCGGCACCATGCGGAGCTTGCGCGACGAACCCAGGTCCAGGACGAAGCTGGCGGGCACCACGGTGTACCACCCCATGGCCACGGCCTGGCGGTTCTTGATGAGCTCGACGTTCTCCGAGATGGACCCGAAGCTCTTCGTGCCCAGATCGTCGAGCTTCATGCCGCTCACCTTGAGCAGCAGCTCCCAGCCCTCGGCCAGGCTGGTGTTACCCCGCGGGGGCAGCGCCACGGCCTTGCCCTTGAGATCGGCAAGCTTCCTGACGTCGGAGTCCTGGGGCACCACGAGCTGCCAGACGTTCGGGTAGTAGTTCGCTACAAGGAGAGGCTTGTCGGTCTGCTTGCCCTTCCAGGTGTTGGTGCCTGCCCGCGCGTCGGCCAGCACGGTCGTCATGGACCAGCCGAGGTCGGCCTTGTCGTTGCGGATCTTCTCCATGTTGACCAGGGCCGCGCCCGGCTCGACCTGCACGTCCAGCTCGGGGAACTTCCTCTTGATCACGTCGGCTGTGGCCGCGGCCATCGGGGTCCAGCTGCCGCCCGTGGGGCCGGCCGAGAAGACGAGGCTCGCCTTCTGCTGGGCGGCGGCGGGGGCCGCGATGCAGGCGCCCGCGAGGAGCGCCGCCGCTACCATCACCACACTGCGAGCGAGAAATGGTGTCATGTCCTGGACCTCCCCAAGGGTTTGATTTTCAGTGACCGAGCGGAATGATTCGACCCGCGGCGTCGAAGCCGAGCGGGCCCGCCTCGCCCACGACCTCGAGGTCGGGGCGCTTCTTGATGTCGGGGAGGTAGGCCTCGGAGCACTCGATCTCCCCGATCATGAGCGTGTTTTTGATCCGAATGACCCGCGCCTGCTCGGGCTTGGTCAGGCCGATGCAGTTGAGCGCGCTGTCCACGGCTTGGAGGTCCGAGTCGAACGTGAGCGGGAGCTTGGCGCCGTTGGGGGCGCAGGCCGTCAGGCAGTTGATGGCGGTCTTCTTCCAGTCGATCTTGTCCGCCAGCCGCCGCGTGGTGAAGTCCGCGTTGCCGATGCCGGTGGCGTTGCCGCCGCTGTCTTCCGTCAGATCGAGCGCGACGATCCAGAGGATCTTCGGGTCGTTCGGGAAAGGCTCGTGGGGGTTCGACGGGCGCCCGATGATGTTGGTGTCCATACCGGCGCCGGAGATATTCTTGCCGATCTCCTCCACCACGAGCACGTCGATCGGCGAGAACGGCAGCCGCGCCATCCACTCGCGGGCTTCCTTGAGCAGGCGCCGCTCGCCCGCCTCGAGGTCTTCGGCGTTGAAGGCCTCGACCTTGGCCGTCTCGTCGTAGCCGTTCTCGACGATGCCCAGACCGAAACCGATCCGCGCCTTGGCGAGCATTTCGCGCCCCACGGCGGTGATGACCGTCTCGTAGCCGTGGTTGACGTTGGCCCGATGGTACTGGGTCGCGCCGTGGTACTTGCCGAGCCCGATCGTCATCATCTTGAAGAGCCCCGACTCGATTGAGCCCTTGAAGTCCGTGTGCGGCTTGACGCGGTTGACGACGCCGATCCAATCGGCCTCGGAGGCGATCCTGTCGCACCAGACGGGCAGGCCGAGGGCCAGGCCGGCCTGGACGACGTCCATGCTGGCCCTGAGCGGGCAGCCCATGGTCGCCTCCGTGATGCCGTAGTGCGCCAGGATCTCGAGCTGCCCCTCCGCCGTGGCGCCGCCGTGGCTGCCCATGGCGGGGAAGACGAAAGGCTTCGCGCCGAGCCCCTTCAGATGGTCCACCACGGCCCGGACGATGACCGCGATGTTGGCGATGCCGCGGCTGCCGGCACCGACAGCCACGGTGTCTCCGCGCTTGACGGGCAGCCGGGCCTCGGCCATGGCAGTCCGCACCCCGGCGGGGATGTCGGCCAAGCGCTGGCGGTGGAAGGACTGCCTCACCCTGTACATCCTGGGCAGCGGCATGGCGGGATGATACCGGCGGCCCCGGACCCTGTCAACGTCCTTGACTTTGGCGGACTCTGCCCGTAAAACTGGGGCCCAATTGGACTGAATCTCTTGGCACAGAACCCCCTCTTGACGCGCATTTCTGGATCGATCCGCCGTGCCGCGGTGCCCTGCGCGCTCGCCCTCGCGGTGGGCCTGGGCGGCTGCGCGACGATCGAGGACATGTTCCGCCAGAAGCCCCAGGCGCTCCTGCCCGCCGGCGACCTCTACCAGGCGGGCGAGCAGGAGATGAACAAGAAAAACTACGTGGCGGCGCGGGCCAATTTCCAGAAGATCGTCGAGCGCCATCCGCAGTCGAACTACGCTGCGCGGGCGCGCTTCCTCATCGGCGAAACCTACTTTCGCGAGGGCACGTTCGACAAGGCGATCAAGGAGTTCGAGAGCTTCATGTCGTTCTACCCGCGCCACGAGATCTCCGACCTCGTCCAGTTCCGCCTGGCGATGAGCTACTACGACCAGATGAAGCCCGTCGAGCAGGACCAGGGCCTGACGGTCAGGGCGATGGAGCAGTTCAGGAAGCTGGTGCGCGAGTACCCCGACAGCCGCTACGCCTCCGATGCCCTGGCCAAGATCGACATCTGCCGCGGCCGCATCGCCCAGAAGGAGCTCTGGGTGGCGGCGTACTACCTCGAGAACGAGAACAACCCCGTCGCCGCGCGCCAGCGGCTCGAGGGCGTCCTCAAGGACTATCCGCGCAGCCTGATCGTCCCGGAGGCGCTCTACCGGCTGGCCGACATCAACGCGCGCGAGGGCCGGACCGAGGAGGCGCAGCAGATGTTCAGGAAGCTGGCCGACGAGTACGGCTACACCGAGTGGGGACGCCGGGCGAGCCAGCGGCTGCGGACGGCGGCCTCGAACTAGCCATGCACGACATCGTGGATCTCCGCTCCGACACGCTGACGCTGCCGACGCCGGCCATGCGCGAGGCCATGGCGCGCGCCGAGGTCGGCGACGACGTGTGGGAGGAGGACCCGACCGTCCAGCGCCTCGAGGAGATGGCCGCTCGCCTCACCGGCAAGGAGGCGGCGCTCTTCGTCTCTTCCGGCACCCAGGGCAACCTGGTCTCCGTGCTCGCGCAGACGCGCCACGGCCAGGAGATCGTCCTCGACCGCGCTTCGCACATCTTCAACTACGAGGGAGCGAGCGCCGCAGTGTTCGGCGGCGTGCAGACCCTGCCGATCGCGACCGAGCGAGGCTTCCTCACCGCCGTCCAGGTCCGCGACAGCGTGCGGCCGAGCAACATCCATATCCCGGCGACCGGGCTCGTCTGCCTCGAGAACACGCACAACCGTCACGGCGGCACCTGCTGCACGCCCGAGGAGATCGCCGACGTCGCGGCGGCGGCGCGTGCCCACGGTGTCCCGGTGCATCTCGACGGCGCGCGCATCTTCAACGCCGCGGTGGCGCTCGGCCGGCCGGTCGCCGACTTCGCGCGGCCCGTCGACTCGATCACCTTCTGCCTGTCCAAGGGCCTGGCGGCGCCGGTCGGCTCTCTCGTCTGCGGCTCGCGCGAGTTCGTGACGCGCGCGCGCCGTGTGAGGAAGATGCTGGGCGGCGGGATGCGCCAGGTGGGCGTGCTCGCCGCGGCCGGATTAGTCGCGCTCGAGAGCATGGTGGACCGGCTCGCTGAGGACCACGCCAACGCGAGAGCGCTGGCAGGCGGCCTCGCCCGGATGCCGCGGGTGCGGCTCGACCCCGGCAAGGTTCAGACCAACATCGTCATCTTCCAGGTGGACCGAGAGGGCGGGTCGGCCGAGCTCGCCGCCGGCTGCCTGGCCCGCAAGGTCAAGATCCACCAGATCGGGCCCGGCGCCATCCGATGCGTGACCCACAAGGACGTGGACCGGGAGGACATCGACCGCGCCCTCGACGCGTTCCGCGAGATCACGAAGCCCTGGTAACGGGAGCCCACACGATATGGCCGAGCGCCTGCTGGACGTCAAGAACCTCAAGACGTACTTCTTCACCGACGAGGGCATCGTCCGCGCCGTGGACGGCGTGGACCTGTACATCGAGAAGGGAGAGACCCTCGGGGTCGTGGGCGAGTCCGGCTGCGGAAAGTCCGTGACCGCGCTCAGCATCATGAAGCTGATCCCGTCGCCCCCGGGCAAGATCATCGAGGGCGAGATCCTCTACAACGGCACGAACCTCGTGGACCTGCCCGCCCGCCAGATGCGGAAGATCCGCGGCAAAGAAATCTCGATGATCTTCCAGGAGCCCATGACGTCCCTCAATCCCGTGTTCACCTGCGGCGAGCAGATCGCCGAGGCCTTGAGGCTCCACGAGGGGCTGGGCAGGCGGGCGGCCATGGACAAGACGGTCGAGATGCTGAAGCTCGTGCACATCCCCAACGCCGAGCGCCGCGTGAAGGAATACCCGCACCAGCTCTCGGGCGGCATGCGCCAGCGCATCATGATCGCCATGGCGCTCTCGTGCAACCCCAAGCTCCTCATCGCCGACGAGCCCACGACGGCGCTGGACGTCACGATCCAGGCTCAAATCCTCGAGCTACTGAACGAGCTCAAGAGCAAGCTCAAGATGGCGGTCATGCTGATCACCCACGACATGGGCGTCATCGCCGAGACCGCCCAGCGCGTCGTGGTCATGTACGCGGCCAAGGTGGCCGAGGAGGCCTCGGTCGCGGACCTCTTCAAGGAGCCGCTGCACCCCTACACGCAGGGGCTGCTCCGCTCCATCCCGCGGATCGACCTGGCCGCGACGGAGCGGCGCCGGCTGGAGACGATTCCGGGGACGGTGCCCACGCTCCGAGGTGAGATCGCCCCGGGCTGCCGCTTCGCGCCGCGCTGCCCCTTCGTGAAGTCGGTGTGCACCGAGAAGGATCCCGTCATCAAGGAAGTGAAGCCCGGGCACAAGGTCGCCTGCTGGCTTTACTAGAGGGAACCCATGGCTGAGACTCCGCTCCTCGAGGTCAAGAACCTCAAGAAGTACTTCCCGATCCGCGGCGGGCTCTTCTCCCGCGAGGTCGCGCGCGTCCACGCCGTGGACGACATCTCGTTCACGATCCAGAAGGGCGAGACGCTGGGCCTCGTGGGCGAGTCCGGCTGCGGCAAGTCCACGACGGGGCGCTGCATCCTGCGCCTGATCGAGCCCACGTCGGGCGAGGTCACCTTCGAGGGACAGAACGTCACGGCGCTCGACAAGCGGTCGCTCCGCCATCTGCGGCGCGACATGCAGATCATCTTCCAGGACCCGTACGCCTCGCTCAATCCGCGCATGACGGTGGGGTCGATCGTCGGCGAGGCGATCGTGATCCACAAGCTCGCCAAGACGCGTAAGGAGCGGGAGGAGCGCGTCATCCACCTCCTCGAGACGGTCGGTTTGAGCTCCGACCACCTGCGCCGCTACCCGCACGAGTTCTCGGGCGGCCAGCGCCAACGCATCGGCATCGCCCGGGCCCTGGCCGTCAGCCCCAAGCTCATCGTCGCGGACGAGCCGGTCTCGGCGCTCGACGTGTCGATCCAGGCGCAGGTCATCAACCTGCTCGAGGATCTCCAAAAGCAGTTCAACCTGACGTACCTCTTCATCGCCCATGACCTCTCCGTGGTCGAGCACATCTCGACGCGCGTGGCCGTCATGTACCTCGGCAAGATCGTCGAGATCGCGCCGGCCAAGGAGCTGTACAACAACCCGAAGCACCCCTACACCGAGGCGCTCCTCTCCGCGGTGCCGATCCCCGATCCGGCGGTCAAGCGCAAGCGCATCCTGCTCGAAGGCGACGTACCGAGCCCGATCAATCCTCCTTCCGGCTGCCGCTTCCACACGCGCTGCCCCGTCCGTGTGCCGGCCTGCTCCGAGCACGAGCAGGTGCTGAAGCAGATCTCGCCCGGTCACTGGGTCGCGTGCCAGGTCCGCGCGTAACAGGCGGCTGAAAAAGGCCCATCTGCGCCATTTAGCAAAGACTGTTGGGGCGCCCTCGGCCGCACGCTCGTGGCCGTTCGAGCTGAGGGGCGGAGCCCCGAGGCGAGGGCTGAGATGTTGGTTCGTACGCCTCGCGTGCGGAATCAACCCAGCCCTCGTCTCGCGACGGCACAGGCCGTCGCTCAACTCGAACAGCGGGGTGCCGCCTCGCATCTGGACCTTTTTGAGCCGCCTGCCAACTGTCGACAATGAGGAGTCTGGCCTCCCGATGATCGAGTGGTCGGGCGTCTTCCATATCATGGCGACGCCGTTCACGGACGGCGGCGAGCTCGACGCTAGAGGACTGCCGCGTCTCGTCGAAGCCGCCCTCGCCACGGGCATCACCGGCGTCACCCTGCTCGGTATCGCCGGCGAGGCCCACCGCCTCACCGATGAGGAGCGGCGGCGCGTGGTCGAGGGCGTCGTCAAGGAGGTGCGCGGCCGCGTGCCGGTCGTGGTGGGCGTCTCCGCCTCGGGCACGCATCTCGCGACGTCCTTCACCCGCATGGCCCAGGAGCACGGGGCCGACGGGCTCATGGTCGCCCCGCCGGCGGGCCTCAAGAACCTCGACGCGGTGGCCGAGTACTACCGGACGGTGGCGGACGCGGCCGCAGTCCCGCTCGTGCTCCAGGACGAGCCCGTCACGACCCAGGTGACGATGCCAGCGGCTTTCATGGCCCGCCTGTGCGAAGAAATCCCCGCGATCGAGGCGGTCAAGCTCGAGGAGGCGCCGACCTTGCCCAAGATCACGCGGCTGCGCGAGCTGCTCTCGCGGCGCGTGGCGATATTCGGGGGGCTCGGGGGCGTCTACTTCTTCGAGGAGCTATCGCGCGGGGCCGACGGCGCCATGACCGGCTTCCCCTACCCGGAGGCGCTCAAGGCAATCCGCGATCACTTCGTCGCCGGCCGCCGCGACGAGGCCCGGGCTCTCTTCTACCGCTGGCTGCCGCTCATCCGCTACGAGAGCCAGCCGGGCTCGACGCCCGGCACGGCCGTCGGCATCAGGAAGGAGATCCTCCGCCGCCGCGGCTGGATCGACGCGGCGCGCGTCCGCCCGCCGGCGCCGGCCCTGGACGCGGGCACACTGGACGAGCTCGGCGAGATCCTCCGCGCCGTCGGAGCCTGAGCCATCCCAAAGCTCCAGGTCGGTGACGTCGGGATCTTCTACCAGCGCGTCGGGCCGACACGCCCGCCGTCGCTCGTCCTCCTTATGGGCTGGGGCGGCGATCACACCGCCTGGGCCTTCCAGGTGCCCGCGCTCGCCGCCGAGTTCGACGTGATCGCACTCGACAACCGCGGCGCCGGACAGAGCGACGCCCCGGATGCGCGCTACACGATCCCGGGAATGGCCGACGACGTGGTGGGCCTGATGGACCAGCTCGGCGTGCGAAACGCGCACATCTGCGGCGCGTCGATGGGCGGGATGATCGCCCAGGAGCTGGCGCTCCGGCACCCCGAGCGCGTCCTCTCGCTCCAGCTCCATTGCACCACTTCCGGCGTGGACCGCTACGGCCGGCTCGTCATCGACAACTTCCTGCGCGTGAAGGCCCGCGGCGACGCGGAAGAGTTCGCCCACTTCTCCCTGCCCTGGCTGCTGAGCCGGAAGACGTTCGTCGAGCGGCCCGACTTCGTGGAGACGTGGATCCTGCGGGCCCTCGAGTACCCCTTCTCCACGAGTCTCACCGGGCTCAGCCGCCAGGGTGAGGCCATCCGCGCCCACGACACGCGCGACCGGCTGGCCTCCCTTCGCGTGCCGACCCTGATCACGACGGGCACGGAGGACATCCTCGTGCCCCCGTCGGCGTCGGAAGACCTCCACGCCCTGATCCCGGGCTCAGAGCTCGCCAAGATCCCGGACGCGGGCCACATGCACTTCATCGAGCAGGCCGCCGCGTTCAACGAGATCTGCCTGAACTTCCTCCGCAACCACAGCTCCTGATCGGCGGCTGAAAAAGGCCCATCTGCTTCGTTGACGCCCTCGGCCGCACGCTCGTGGCCGTTCGAGCTGAGGGGCGGAGCCCCGAGGCGAGGGCTGAGACAGTCGGACGCCTCGCGTGCGGAATCAACCCAGCCCTCGTCTCGCGACGGCACAGGCCGTCGCTCAACTCGAACAGCGGGGCGCCGCCTCGCATCTGGACCTTTTTGAGCCGCCTCCCGGCTCAGCGCTTTCGGTCGGAGAGCTTGACGGACAGGTCGCGAAGCCGCTGTTGTGTCGCGGGGCTCAGCATGGCGGCGAAGCCGGCGGGGTCGGTCTTGGCGCGCTCGACGGCCTGGAGCATGTTCTGCGGGTCGCCGCCGGTGCTCTGGGCGAGCTCCGTCAGGACCTGGCCGGCCACCGCGTAGAACTCCTGCGTCAGCGCGTCCGAGCCCGCGAGCGCGCGCACCTGCTGGTCTACCGCGGTCCCCTGGGAATTCTTCGCGAGCTCGCCCGCGCGCGCGTTGGGATCGAGGAGGATCTGGAGCGTCTTGTTGAGCGCGTCCTGCGAGGAGGGGTCGAGCGCCTGTGCGGCGGCCGGGCCCGCGGCCGCGAGGGCGAGCAGCGCCCCCAGAAGGACGAACCTGGGCCGGATCACTCCCAGAGGTAGCTGGTGGGGTTGACCGACTGGCCCTTGACCTGGATCTCGTAGTGCAGGTGCGGGCCCGAGGAGCGCCCGGTATTGCCGGTCATCGCGATAACATCTCCGCGCTGCACCTTCTGGTTCACGGCGACGCTGAGCTTGGAGAGGTGGCCGTAGAGCGACTTCGTCTCGTTGCCGTGCTCGATGATCAGCGTCTGGCCGTATTCGGCATTCACGCCCGCGAAGACCACGGTGCCGGGCGCCGGCGACTTAACCAGCGCGCCGATCGGAGCGCCGATGTCGAGCCCGCTGTGGAACTCCGACTTGGCCGACCAGGGCGAGGTGCGGCCGCCAAAACCCGAGTTGACGGGGCCGCGCACGGGCCACCGTGACGGCAGCGCCGCCAGCACGCGTGTGGCGCGGCCGAGGAAGCGCTCGAGGGCGCGGAGGTTGTCCCCCTCTTCCTTGACGATGCCCGTCAGGCGCTCGAGCTCGTCGCCGATGGCGGCGCGCTCGGGAGTCTCGGCGGCGCGCGACGGGCCCGTGCCGCCCCCGATGCCGGCGCTTCGCTTGCTGGCGCCGTCCTCGGGACCGAAGGGCTCCCAGATCTTGGCGTGCAGCTCGCGCCAGCCGTCGATCTCGGCGCGGATCTGCCGCATCTTCGTCTGCGAGGCGTCGATCACCTCCTGCTGCACCACGACGCGCGCACTGAGCTCGTTCAACGACGCGCGCTGGCTGCGCAGCGTGAGGTAGTCCTTGTAGATGACGGTGACGGAGGCGGGTACGGCCAGGACGAGGGCCAAGACCGTCAGAATCAGCCACCTCGGAAGGGTCAGCCGGGCGATGCGTCGCCCGTCGCCGTGGACCACCAGGAGGTTGAACTCGCGCCGCGCCGGCATAACCCTCAGCGCTTGATCGGCACGACCGAGAAGTCCCGCGTCGGCACGGTCTCGGCGTTGGGATTGGTCTTCGTCATGCGGCAGTGGCCCTCGAACAGCACGCCCTCCTCCACGACCACCACCGGCGCCTCGACGTCACCGAAGACGCGGGCGGTGCGCTTGAGCTCCACGCGCTCTGTCCCCAGAATATTGCCCACCACCTCGCCGCTCACCAGCACCTGCCCGGCGCGGATGTCACCGTTGATGACCCCCTTGTCGCCGATGATCAGCGTGTCGGTGGTCGAGATTTCACCCTTGAA
The DNA here is from genome assembly GCA_030647435.1 of Candidatus Rokuibacteriota bacterium. Lineage (NCBI taxonomy): Bacteria > Candidatus Rokuibacteriota > Candidatus Rokuibacteriota bacterium. Next base: position 10,582 of record JAUSJX010000155.1, on the reverse strand, counting down.
CCGCCCGTTCAGCATGACCGTCCCACTGAACGTGTACCGCCCCTCGATCTCCGAGCCCTCGTCGATGAAGGCCGTGAGACCGTTGCTGCCCGCCGGCTTTCGCCTGCGCTTGAACATGGTCGGCCCCCGTGGGGGGAATCCGCCCCCTTACCGCTGCGTCGTGACAGCGCGAGCCCCATCCACCAAATGGACGGGCCGCGGCCCCATCGCGGCGTCGTCGCCCTTGCTCTTGACGACGTTGCCGTTGAAGAAGCCGCCCTTGGAGATCACGAGCGAGTCCGTCTCGATGTTCCCGGTGACTCGGCCCGTCTCGGCGATCTCGACGTTGCCCGTGGCGACCATGTTGCCCTCGTAGACGCCCATGATGACGGCATCCACGGTGAGGACGTTGGCGTTGACGACTCCCTTCTCGCCGATGACCAGCTTCCCGCCCACCGACAGCTCGCCACCCACCTCGCACTCGATCTGGATCGAGTCGGTGATCTCGAACTTGCCCTCGAGCTTCGCCGAGGCGCCGACGATGGTCAGCAGCGGCCCGGTGTTGGCCTTGGGACCGGCCGCGATCTCCTGGGACAACGACGTCGTCGTCTGCGGCTTGCTGCTGTTCCGTCCAAGCATCACTGCCTCCTCAACGTGCTGCGGCTGCCGCTGCCCGGCCCTGTCCCCCCGGTGGCCTCGGCGGCCAGACTCGGAGAGGCGGAACACGTTCTCGATCGGGCGCGACGGGAAGGATGTTAGACGCTCCCGGCCCTGCCGGGTCACGGGGGTTGTAGCACGCGCTCTTTGGGGGTGTCAACCCCGGATTTCCCGACGCGCCAAATGCGAGCTATGTGCTCGCCAGCAGGCCGTTTCTTGACACTCCGCGAGCCTCGGAAGTATCATTTGGCCATTCCGACACCCGCCATGGACGACTTCTACCGGATAAAGCGCCTTCCGCCCTACGTCTTCGCCATCGTCAACGACCTCAAGACCAAGGCTCGGGCGAAGGGGCAGGACATCATCGATCTCGGCATGGGCAACCCCGACCTGGGCACGCCCAAGCACATCGTTGACAAGCTGATCGAGGCGGCCCAGAACCCCAAGAATCACCGCTACTCGGCTTCCCGCGGCATCACACGGCTCCGGAAGGCCATCACCACCTGGTACCGGGACCATTACGGAGTGGAGATCGACCCCGAGACCGAGGCCATCGCCACGATAGGGGCCAAGGAGGGCATGGCCCACCTCGCGCTCGCCGTCCTCCAGCCGGGCGACGGGGTGCTGGTGCCGAACCCGACCTACCCCATCCACTCGTACTCGGTGGTGATCGCCGACGGGGACCTGCGCTCCGTGCCGCTGGTGCCGGGCGAGGACTTCGTTGCGCGCCTGCAGGAGGCCGCGCGCCTGTCCTGGCCCAAGGCCAAGCTCCTCATCCTCTCCTTCCCGCATAATCCGACCACGATGTGCGTGGACCGCGACTTCTTCGCCAGGGTGGTGGACTTCGCCAAGGAGCACGAGCTCATGGTCGTCCACGACTTCGCCTACGCCGACTTCGCCTTCGACGGCTACAGACCCCCCTCCTTCCTCGAGGTCCCGGGAGCCAAAGAGGTCGGGGTCGAGATCTTCTCGCTGTCGAAGTCGTACAACATGCCGGGGTGGCGGATGGGCTTCGTGTGCGGGAACCCGCGCATGGTCCAGGCGCTGGCCAGGATCAAGTCGTATCTCGACTACGGCGCCTTCCAGCCCATCCAGATCGCCGCCATCATCGCCCTCGAGGGAGACCAGAAGTGCGTGGCGGACATCGTCGAGGTCCACCGCAAGCGCCGCGACGTCCTGGTGGACGGGCTCAACAAGCTCGGCTGGTCTGTGCCGAAGCCGCAAGCGACCATGTTCGTCTGGGCGCCCATCCCGGAGTCGTTCCGGTCCATGGGCTCGCTCGAGTTCTCCAAGATGCTCATCCAGGAGTGCAAGGTGGCGGTCTCCCCGGGCATCGGCTTCGGCGAGTACGGAGAGGGCTATGTCCGTTTCGCCCTCGTCGAAAACGAGCAGCGCATCAAGCAGGCCCTCCGCGGCCTTAAGACCCTCTCGGCCCGCTGACGGCGCCGGCGCGCAGCGGGCCTCGGCTCACGGCTCCCTCATGAACGAGATCAAGATCGGCCTCCTCGGCCTCGGCACGGTCGGCAGCGGCGTCGTCAAAGTCTTCCAGACCCACGGCGCCGAGATGCAGGAGCGCGCCGGGTGCCGGCTGACCTTGCACGCCATCGCGGACGCCGACACCACGCGGCCGAGAGAAGGCCTCGATCTCAAGCGCCTCCCGCTCGTCCCGGACGCCGGGCGGGTGCTCGACGACCCCGCGGTCCAAGTCGTCATCGAGCTCGTGGGCGGGCTCGAGCCGGCGCGCACCTTCATCCTCAAGGCCCTCAACGCGGGCAAGCACGTGGTCACCGCCAACAAGGCGCTGCTGGCCCACCACGGCCCCGAGATCTTCGAGGCGGCGCGCCGCAACCGCGTCATGCTGGGCTTCGAGGCGGCCGTGGCGGGGGGTGTCCCGCTCATCCGCGCCGTCAAGGACGGGCTGACGGCGAACCGCGTGCTGTCGGCCTTCGGCATCGTCAACGGCACCTGCAACTACATCCTTTCGAAGATGGCCGACGAGGGGCTCGACTTCTCGGTCGTTCTCAAGGAGGCGCAGGCGCACGGCTACGCCGAGTCCGACCCCACGCTCGACCTCGAGGGCATGGACTCGGCCCACAAGCTCCAGATCCTGGCGACGATCGCGTTCCGCACCGCCGTGGACCTCAAAGACATCCACACGGAAGGCATCACGGCGATCACCCAGCAGGACGTCCTAAACGCGGCCGAGCTCGGCTATCGGATCAAGCTCCTGGCCATCGCCAAAGCCGCCGACGGCGCGCTCGAGGCCCGCGTGCACCCGACCATGATCCCGGCCGGGTCGCCGATGGCCGCGGTGTCGGGCGTCTTCAACGCCGTCTTCATCACCGGCGACAATGTCGGCAACCTGATGTTCTACGGCCGGGGCGCGGGGCAGCTGCCCACCGCGTCGGCGGTCTGGTCGGACACGCTCGAGATCGCCCGGCGCGTCGCCCACGGCATCCCGGCCATGGAGGGCGACCTGCCCTCGATCAGCGAGCGGCCGCTGCCGCTCCGGCGGATGGAGGACATCCGGTCGTCCTACTATCTGCGCGTCATGGCGATGGACCGGCCCGGTGTCCTCGCGCAGGTCGCCGGCATCCTGGGGCAGCACGACATCTCGCTCGTCTCGGTGCTCCAGAAGGAGCGCGCCCACGGCGAGGCGGTGCCGGTGGTGATGATGACCCACGAGGCGCGGGAGCGGGACATGCGCGCGGCGCTCCAGGCCATCGACAAGCTGCCGGTGGTGGCGGCGCGCACCACCATGATCCGCGTGGAGCCGGCATGAACGCGTGGCCCGGTGTCATCGAGCGCTACCGGCAGTTCCTGCCGGTGTCGCCGAGCACCCCGGTGGTCACGCTCCACGAAGGCAACACGCCGCTCATCCCCGCCCCGCGGCTCGCGGAAGCCACCGACCCGAGCCTGCGGATCTTCCTCAAGTGCGAGGGCTTCAACCCGACGGGCTCCTTCAAGGACCGCGGGATGACCGTGGCCATCTCCAAGGCCGTGGAATCCGGCTCGCGGGCGGTCATCTGCGCCTCGACCGGCAACACCTCGGCCTCGGCCGCGGCCTACGCGGCGCGGGCCGGCATTCGCGCCTTCGTCATGGTGCCCAAGGGCGCGGTCGCCATCGGCAAGCTCTCGCAGGCCGCCATCCACGGCGCGACGGTGCTCGTGATGGACGGCAACTTCGACCAGGCGCTGTCGATCGTCACCCAGATAGCCGAGCGCCACCCGGTCACGCTCGTCAACAGCCTGAATCCCTTCCGCCTCGAGGGGCAGAAGACGGGCGCGTTCGAGGTCGTGGACCAGCTCGGGCGCGCGCCCGACTACCACCTGATCCCCGTGGGCAACGCGGGCAACATCTCGGCCTACTGGCGGGGCTACCGGGAGTACCACCGGGCGGGCATCGCCAAGGAGTTGCCGAAGATGGTCGGCTTCCAGGCCGCGGGCGCCGCGCCCATCGTGGAAAACCGGGTCATCCTCGAGCCCAAGACGCTCGCCACCGCCATCCGCATCGGCAACCCCGCTTCCTGGGGGCTCGCCAAGGAAGCGCTCCAGGACTCGCAGGGATGGATCGACGCCGTCACCGACGAGGAAATCATCCGCGGGTATCGCCTGCTGGCCCGCGAAGAAGGCATCTTCATGGAGCCCGCCTCGTGCGCGACGGTGGCCGGCCTGGCCAAGATGGTCAAGGCCGGGCGCTTCGAACCCGGCTCCACGATCGTGCTTACGCTCACGGGGCATGGGCTCAAGGACCCGGACACGGCGCTCGAGTCCGCGACCCGGCCTGTGAGCGTTCCCGCGCGGCTCGACGCCGTCCTCGCCCAGCTCGGGCTCTAGCCGCTCGTGCCCTCCGCCGGGCGGCTGGTCAAGATCCTCCTCGGGATCGCGATCAGCGCGGCCCTCCTGGTCTGGCTCTTCTGGAACGTGGATCTGCGCGCCGTCACTGCGCGCCTCGCCGACACGCGGTGGGGCTGGCTCACGGTCAGCATCGCGCTGAACCTGGCCTCCCTCTGGGCCCGCGCCGTGCGCTGGCGCTACCTCTTCCCCCAGAAAGCCAGGCCGACCCACCTTTTCAACGCCGTGATGATCGGTTACATGGGCAACAACCTGCTGCCGTTGAGAGCCGGCGAGGTCCTGCGCGTCTACGTCGTAGCGCGGCGGGGCCAGCGCTTCTGGACGACGGTGACGACGCTGGTCGTGGAGCGCGCGCTCGACGGGCTGGCGGTCGGCATCGTGCTGTCCTTCGTCTTCTTCCAGATCCCGACGCCGCGCGAGGTGGCCTGGGCGTCGGAGGTCTTCCTTGGACTGGTCTTGGCGATGATGGTCGTCTTGGTCGCGATCGCGGCGGCGCCCCTGCCCTGCCGCATCCTGATCCACTCGCTCACCTACCGCTGGCCGGGCATCGAGCGCCGCCTGGTCGTCGTCTACGACACCATGAGCGACGGGCTCCAGGGGATGCGGCGGCCCAGCCAGCTGCTGCCGACCGCCGTCTGGTCGGTCGTGATCTGGGTGGTCATCGTGCTGTCCGTGTGGACCGGCTTTCGGGCGGCGAGCCTGGAGCTGCCGATGACAGCCGCCCTCTGTGTCATCGCCTTCATCGGCCTCGGCGTGAGCCTGCCGTCCAGCCCGGGCTTCATCGGCGTCATCCAGGCGGCAACCGTCCTGGCGCTGTCCTTTTTCGGCGTTGGGAAAGCGGATGCCCTCGGCTTCTCGCTCCTGCTACACGCCTCGCAGTTCGTGCCCGTTACGGTCTGGGGCCTCCTGCTCCTGGTCGTAGAGCACGTGAGCCTCGCCGAGGCCGGCCGGGGCGCAGGGCTGTCCGTAAACGTGCGTCAAGACTAGTCCTTCCCCGCCGTAAACGCTGCCCTCCCGCCAGCCGTCCTAGGTGATGAATCTCCATCGGGGTTGAAACCTGGGCGGGACAACGGGGAGTCCAAGCACTCCCGGTGGCTTCCGGTGTAAACGCAATGGTCCCCGGCTGCGTCAAATTGACAGGAGCGTTCTCGGGTGGGCTCGGGAACCGGGAGATGGCCATGGGTGGAGAACCAGCGGCAGGGTCGGGCAAACGCCCCGACGCGCGCGGTATTCTGGGGGTTTGGCCGGCTCGGCGAGCGTATGCGAAGATCGCCTGTAGTGGAGACGCTCGAGCCGTCCGATGAAGACCTATGCCGGCGAATCGCCCAACGGGACGGGGGAGCCTTTGACCTGCTGGTCGAGCGTTACCAGGAGCGGGCGTACCGCATCGCGTGGTCCGTGGTACGGGACGGGGAGGATGCCAAGGACTGCTCACAGGAAGCCTTCATCCGGCTCCACGAGTCGGCCGGATCCTTCGCCGGTCAGGCCAAGTTCTCGACCTGGTTCTACCGGATCCTGGTCAACTGCTGTCTCGATCACCAACGGAAGCGGCGCGGCTGGCGGCGGCTGGTCGGCTGGGGCGGCAGGGACGAGGGGCGCGATGCGGGCGACCCCGTGGAGCGCCTCGCGGCTCCCTTCACCGACCCGACGGACGCCATGGTCACGGATCACCGCATGAGCCGCGTGTGGGAGGCCGTGGACGAGCTTTCGCCGCAGCAGAGGGCGGCGGTGCTGCTCCAATGCCGCGAGGAGCTGTCCACCAAGGAGATCGCCGCGGTACTGCAGTTGTCGGAGGCGACGGTGCGGGTGCACCTGCACCGCGCGTACTCGGCGCTCAAGCGCCGCGTGGGAGACGAGGGATGAGTAGGCTGCCGGAAGATGAGTTCCCGGAAGACGAGTTCCCGGAAGACGAGTTCCCAGAAGACGAGTTCAAGGATGTGATCGCGGAGCTCAGGCGCACTGCGCCCGAGCCGCCGCCCGTGCACTGGGGCGCCTACCGCGCCGAGCTGCGCGAGAAGCTCGAGCGTGGCGGGAGCCGCGGCTGGGCCGGGTGGAGCTGGCCGCTCCGCCCGTTCCAGATGGCCGTGGCGGCGAGTTTCGTCGCGGTGCTGGTCTATATCGGCCTGCCGGGCCACGGCCAGATCCCGAATGACCCGGCCGTGATGGAGAACGCCATCCTGGCGAGCCGCCTCGACGTGATCGCCCACCTCGACGTGGTCCAGAAGCTCGACCTCCTCGAGGACTTCGATGTCATCGAGCGGCTCGACAGCTTGCCGACGCGCGGCGAGGGATGATCGGCACCCATGCCCCTCGATCGCTCCGGGCGTCGCGACCTGGCCAGGCTGTCTCTTGCGGCGCTGCTGAGCCTGGTGCCTGCGGCCGCGCGCGCCGCCGAAGCGCCGGCGGCACCACGGACCCCACAGGCCAAGAGTGACGAAATCGACGCCGAGATGCTCCGCGACCTCGAGGTCCTGAACAACCCGAATTACGCTCGCGACCGCGAGATCGCGAAGCGCCTGAGCTTTTTCGAGCGTATGCGCCTGTTGGATCGGATGACGAGCAACCGGCCGGCTCGGGCGGGGGCCACGACCCCTGCCGAGCCGGCCAAAAGGGCGGTGAGGTGACATGCTGACGGATCGCTCGTACGGTTGGCTTCCTGCCCTGGCGCTGGCGGCCTGTCTGGCCGTCCCGACGGTCGCTCGGGCTCAGGCGCCCGCTTCACCTCCCTCGACAGCGCCGGCCCAGCCCGGCAATTCTCCCGTCCGCGGGCTCGAGCGCCTGTCGCCCGAAGAGCGCGCGCAGGCTGAGCGCAATCTCCAGAAGTGGAAGGAGATGACGCCCGAGCAGCGGCAGGGAGCGATAGAGAACTACCGCCACTGGCAGAGCCTTTCGCCTGAGGAGCGACAGACCGCCCGGCAGAATCAGCAGCGGCTGCGCAACATGTCGCCGGCGGACCGGGCTCGCGTCACGGAGGACTTCCGCCGCTGGCAATCGCTGCCGGAGGACCGGAGGCGCCAGCTCGAGGCGGCGCACGAGCGCTTCCAGAGGCTGCCGCCCGAGCAGCGTCAGCGCATTGAGCGGAATGCGGAGCGCTGGCGCCAGATGCCGCCCGAGCAGCGCCAGCCCATTGAGCGGAATGCGGAACGCTGGCGCCAGATGACACCCGAGCAGCGCCAACAGGCCCGCGAGCAGTACCGTCAGCGCCAGCCGGGCCCCGGCCAACCGCGTCCGGACGGCGAGGACCGTCCGGGAGGCGATGGGCGGCCCGGCGGTCACGTAGGGCCCGGAGGTCCGCGCAGCCGCCACCTGCCTCGATAGCAACGGCTCGGCCCAAAGCATGGCGAAGCCAATTGGCCTGGCGGCTTTACACCCCCCAGCGGCTTTACACCCCCCAGCGGCTTTACACCCCCCAGCGGCTTTACACCCCCAGCGGCTTTACACCCCCAGCGGCTTTACACTCGATGACGGGGTCGTGTAGCATGACCCCCTCATGGGCCAGCTGATCGTCCAAAAATACGGCGGCTCGTCCGTCGCCGACCCCGAGAAGATCAAGAGCGTCGCCCGCCGCGTGGCCGAATCCGCGGCGAAAGGCCACCGGATGGTCGTGGTGGTCTCCGCCATGGGCAAAACGACCGACGCGCTGGTCGCCCTGGTGGACGCCATCACGCCCGCCCCCGACCCGCGGGAGATCGACATGGTCCTGGCCACGGGCGAGCAGGTCACGATCGGTCTCCTCGCCATGGCGCTCCAGGCGATGGGCCGCCCCGCCTGCTCCTTCACTGGACCGCAGGTCGGCATGGTCACCGACGGCGTCCACACGCGGGCGCGTATCCGGCGCATCACGGCCGAGCGCATCCACGCCGCCCTCGACGCCGGCAAGATCGTCGTCGTGGCGGGCTTCCAGGGCATGACCGAATCGGGGGACATCACGACGCTCGGGCGCGGCGGCTCGGATCTCACGAGCGTCGCGCTGGCGGCGGCGCTCAAGGCCGACGTCTGCGAGATCTTCACCGACGTCGACGGCGTCTACACCGCCGATCCCAACGTCGTGCCGGAGGCGCGCAAGCTCGCGCGCGTCTCCTACGACGAGATGCTCGAGATGGCCGCCCTCGGCGCCAAGGTGCTCCAGGCCCGCTCCGTCGAGTTCGCCAAGAAGTTCGCCGTCCCGGTGCACGTCCGCTCCAGCTTCAAGCCGGACCCGGGCACGCTCGTGACCAGGGAGGATCACAGCATGGAAGACGTGGTGGTCACGGGCATCACACACGACCGGGGTCAGGCGAAGCTCTCCATCCTGCGCGTGCCCGACCGCCCGGGCATCGCCAGCCAGGTCTTCGGAGGGCTCGCCAAGCAGAACATCGTCGTGGACATGATCGTCCAGAACGTCGGGCGCGACGGCTCCACGGACATCTCGTTCACCCTGCCCCGCGACGACCGCCAGCGGGCGGAGACCGTGCTGGAAGCCGTCGCCAAGGAGATCGGCGCCGGCGGCGTGACCGCCGACGACCGCATCGCCAAGGTTTCCATCGTCGGCGTCGGCATGCGCAGCCACTCGGGTGTCGCCGCGCGCGTGTTCTCGACGCTGTCGAAGGAGAACATCAACATCCAGATGATCTCGACGTCCGAGATCGCCATCTCCTGCGTCATCGAGGACAAGTACACCGAGCTCGCGGTGCGCGCGCTCCACGACGCCTTCGAGCTCGGAAAAGAACCCGCGGCCTAGGAGGCCGTCCGTGCCGGCCACCGCCAAAGCCGCGGTCTTCTTCGGCCGGGCAAGCCCTTCGAGATCCGCGAGGTGCCCATCCCCGAGGTGGAGCCCGAGGGCGTCCTGATCCGCGTCACCCACGCCAACGTCTGCGGCTCGGATCTCCACTTCTGGCGCGGGGACGCGGCGCTCCGCCTCCCCGACGACGGCTGGATCTTCGGCCACGAGATGACGGGCCGCGTGGCGAAGCTCGGGTCGAAGGTCAAGACGGACTCGCTCGGCCGCCCGCTCAAGGAGGGCGACCGGGTCGCCTATACGTACTTCTACCCGTGCGGCCGCTGCTACGCCTGCCTCAACAAGGAACCGGCCGCCTGCCCGAACAAGATCGAGCGGCCGCTCGGGCCCGGCGCCTTCCCGCATCTGCACGGCGCCTTCGCGGACCACTACCACCTCCGCCCCGGCGGCGCCATCTTCACGGTTCCCGACGCGCTCCCCGACGAGGCGGTGGCGGGCGTCAATTGCGTGCTCTCCCAGGTGATCTACGGTCTCCACGTGGCGGGCGTGCGCCTGGGCGACAGCGTGGTCATCCAGGGCGCGGGAGGTCTCTCGGTGTCCATGCTGCGGCCGTCGCCAAGGACATGGGCGCCGCGTCGGTCATCGTGGTGGACCAGATCCCCGGCCGCCTCGAGCTGGCGAAGGCCTTCGGCGCCGATCACGCGCTGAACTTCAAGGACGTGCCCGACCGCAAGGAGCGCGTGAAGCTCGTCCGCCAGTGGACGGGCGGCGTGGGCGCGGATGTCGCCTGCGACTTCGTCGGCTTCCCGGCGGTCATCCCCGAGGGCATCGAGATGCTGCGCTCGGGCGGCACCTACCTCGAGATCGGCACGATCAGCCGCGGCGCCACGATCGAGCTCGAGCCCTCCCTGCTCGTCTGGGGCTCCAAGAAAATCGTGGGCGTGATCCAGTACGACCCGTGGGTGATCCCGCGCGCGCTCGATTTCCTCGTGCGCACCAAGACGCGCTGGCCGTGGGACCGGATCCTCTCGCACAAGTACCCGCTCGAGAAGATCAACGAGGCCTTCGCCGCCTCGGAGTGGCACAACAAGGAGACGACGAGCATCACGCGCGCGGCGCTGACGCCGTAGCGCGGTGTATCTGATCTGCCACTCTAGAAGCGCGCGGGGGGACGTGGCAGGCTGGGCGCGAGATGAGCTACTCGCGCCCGCAGCTGAAGCTCCTGCTCGTGCTGGCCACCGTGTTTCTCGCTGGCCTGGGCGCGCGCGAGTGGCGCGCGGGCTTCCCCGACGCGGCCGAGCGGCTGGAGCGCTTCGATCGCGAGGACCCGCCGCCGCCCATCCCGCCCGCGCCCCGCGCCCGCGCGGCGCCGCG
>JAUSJX010000154.1 GCA_030647435.1 Candidatus Rokuibacteriota bacterium | reverse complement strand
CGGCTTCGAGTACATGGAGGAGAAGGAGACGCCGTCGAAGGAGGAGTCGCGCCTCATCAACCTCATCCTCTCGAACGGCGCGCGCTTCTACGTCGACCACGCGCACCCCGAGTACTCCTCGCCGGAGACGACCAACCCGCGCGACTGCGTCATCTGGGACAGGGCCGGCGAGCGCATCCTGGACCTCGCCCGCGTGCGGGCGGAGGCCGTCTCGCCGCCCGAGCAGCGGATCCTCATCTACAAGAACAACACCGACTCGAAGGGCAACTCCTACGGCACCCACGAGAACTACCTCATGGACCGCAAGGTGCCCTTCGCGCGCATCGTCCAGTACCTGATGCCGTTCTTCGCGAGCCGGCAGGTCTTCACCGGCGCGGGCAAGGTCGGCGCCGAGAACAACACGGAGCACTGCGACTACCAGGTCTCGCAGCGGGCCGACTTCCTCGAGACCGAGGTGGGGCTGGAGACGATGCACAGCCGCCCCATCATCAACACGCGCGACGAGCCGCACGCCGACCCGGAGAAGTACCGTCGCCTGCACGTCATCGTGGGCGACGCGAACATGAGCGAGGTCGCGAACTACCTCAAGTGCGGCACCATGGCGATCGTGCTCAGCATGATCGAGGATGATTTCATCGAGCGGGACCTCTCGCTCGAGAGCCCGGTGCTCGCGTACCGCATGGTGTCCCGGGACCTCGGCTGCCGCGACACCTTCAAGCTCAAGGACGGCCGCGCGCTCACCGCCGTGGATCTCCAGCAGGAGTTCCTCGCCCTCGCGCGCGAGTACTACCGCACCCGCGAGCACGAGCCCTGGGTGGACGACGTCATGGCGCGCTGGGGCTCGGTGCTCGACCGCCTGGCGAGGGACCCGATGAGCCTCGGCCGCGAGGTCGACTGGGTCATCAAGCGCTCGCTTATCGAGAGCTACATGGGCAAGCACGGCCTCGAGTGGTCCGACTCGCGCGTGGCGATGATCGATCTCCAGTACCACGACATCCGGCCGGGCAAGGGGCTCTACTACAAGCTCGAGGAGTCCGACGCGGTCGAGCGCATGACCTCGGAAGACGAGGTGACCAAGGCGATCTACGACCCCCCCAAGGACACGCGCGCCTACTTCCGCGGCATGTGCCTGCAGAAGTACTCGGACGAGGTCGTGTCGGCGTCCTGGGACTCGGTGATCTTCGACCTCAAGGAAGGCCCGCTCAAGAAGATCTTCATGCTGGAACCGCTGCGCGGCACCGAGGCGCACGTCCGCCAGCTCTTCGCCGAATCCGCCACGGCCGGGGACCTGCTGCGCAACCTCGGCAAGCCGGCGGGTGACGTGTGAGCATGACGCCTGACCGCTGGCAGGGCGCGTTCTTCGACTACGCCACGTCGAGCTTCGCGGACATCCTCCGCAACTCGGCGCCCCATCTGTTGCCGCACCCTGAGAACCTCCCCCGCGAAGAAGGTGGCCCGCACAGCGCCCCGGCGGTGCCCCACGGCACGACGGTGCTGGCGCTCCGTTACCGCGACGGCGTGATCATGGCCGGCGACCGGCAGGCCAGCGAGGGCTACCAGGTCGCCTCCCGCCGCATCGACAAGATCTTCAAGTCCGACGACCTCTCCGGCGTCGGCATCGCCGGCGCGGCCGGGCCGGCCATGGAGATGGCGCGCCTCTTCCAGACCGAGCTCGAGCACTACGAGAAGGTCGAGGGCGAGAACCTCTCGCTCGACGGCAAGGCCAACAAGCTCGGGCAGATGATCCGGATGAACCTGCCCATGGCCATGCAGGGCCTCGTCGTGGTGCCGATCTTCGCGGGCTTCGACGAGCGCGCGGGCGTGGGGCGCCTCTTCAAGTACGACGTCACCGGCGGCCGCTACGAGGAGACCGACTACTTCGCCCAGGGCTCGGGGGGCAAGGACGCGCGCGACTCGCTCAAGAAGCGCTTCAAGCGCGACATGTCCAAGGACGAGTCCGTGCGCGTGGCCATCGAGGCCCTGATGGACGCCGCCGACGAGGACCTCGGCACGGGCGGGCCCGACCTCCAGCGCGGGATCTACCCGACCGTCAAGACCATCACCCGCTCGGGCTTCGGCGACGTGGCGGACGACGAGATCCGCCGGTATTGCGAAGCCATCCTGGGCGAGCGAGGGCACCTGTAATGCCGCTTCCGTACTACGTTTCGCCCGAGCAGATGATGAAGGACAAGGCGGAGTATGCCCGCAAGGGCATCGCCCGCGGCAAGGCGATCGTGGCCCTCGAATACCGCGACGGCGTGCTGCTGCTGGCCGAGAACCCTTCGACGCTCCTGCACAAGATCTCGGAGATCTACGACCGCATCGCGTTCGCCGGCGTGGGCAAGTACAACGAGTTCGAGAACCTCCGCGTGGCGGGCGTCCGGCACGCGGACATCAAGGGCTACTCCTACAGCCGCGGGGACGTGACCGCCAAGTCGCTCGCCAACGCCTACTCCCAAGCGCTCGGCAACATCTTCACGCAGGATATCAAGCCGTTCGAGGTCGAGGTGCTGGTGGTCGAGGTCGGCGACAGCAACGGCACGAAGAACGAGATCTACCACATCCTCTACGACGGCACGATCGAGGACGAGAAGAACTACGCGGCCATGGGCGGGCAGTCGGACGAGATCCGGCGCTACCTCAAGGACAACTACCAGGAGGGGCTCGACTTCGCGGGCGCCGTCAAGCTGGGCGTCCGGGCCCTCATGGTGACGCAGAACAAGACCCTGACCGAGCGCGACCTCGAGGTCGCCGTCCTGGACCGCGGCAAGGAGCGCCGAATGTTCCGCCGCATCCCGGCCGAGGTGCTCCATCAGCTCCTCGCGGACGACAAGTCGCCCCCCCACTCGGAATAGTTGCCCTCGGTCCCCCTCCCTGCTAGGCTGAGTCCCTCATGAAGCGCCGCATCTTCGGTATCGAGAACGAGTACGGCCTGACGTGCACGCTCAACGGCCAGCGGCGCCTGTCGCCGGACAACGTCGCGCGCTACCTGTTCGAGAAGGTCATCCCCGGCGCGCGCAACGCCAACGTCTTCCTCGAGAACGGCGCCCGGCTCTACCTCGACACGGGCTTCCACCCCGAGTACGCCACACCTGAGTGCGACGACATCACCGAGCTGGTCATCCACGACAAGGCGGGCGAGCGGATCGTCGAGGACCTCCTGCACCAGGCCGAGAAGCGGCTGCGCGAGGACGGCATCTCGGGCAACATCCTGCTCTTCAAGAACAACACGGACTCGGCCGGCAACTCCTACGGCTGCCACGAAAACTATCTCGTCAGCCGCGACGTGTCGTTCCAGCGCCTGGCCGAGGGGCTGATCCCCTTCTTCGTTACGCGGCAGATCTTCGCCGGCGCGGGCAAGGTGCTCCAGACCCCGCGCGGCTTCCACTACTGCCTCTCCCAGCGGGCGCAGCACATCTGCCAGGAGATCTCCGGCGCCACGACCTCGTCGCGCTCGATCATCAACACCCGCGACGAGCCGCACGCCGACGCCGAGAAATACCGGCGCCTGCATGTCATCGTGGGCGACTCGAACATGTCGGAGGTGGCGACCTACCTCAAGGTCGGCACCACCGCGCTGCTGCTCGACATGATCGAGGACGGCTTCTTCGACAAGGACTACAGCCTCCAGTCGCCGGTCCAGGCCATCCGGGACATCAGCCACGACCCGACGCTGCGGGAGACGGTCAGGCTCAAGGACGGGCGGACGATCACGCCGCTGCAGCTGCAGACGGAGTACCTCGAGCACGCGACGCGCTACGTCAACTCGATCGACGCCGACCCCGTGACGAAGGACGTGCTCGCGCGCTGGACGCACGTGATCGAGGCCCTCCACGGCGACCCGATGAACCTGTACCGCGAGGTGGACTGGGTCATCAAGAAGCGCATCATCGAGTCCTTCATGGAGAAGCACCGGCTGTCCTGGCGCGACCCCAAGGTCTCGCTCATGGACCTCCAGTACCACGACATCCGCCCCCACAAGGGTTTGTACTTCCAACTGGTCAAGCACGACATGGTCGACAGGATCACGACGGACGACGCCATCGAGCGGGCCAAGCACCTGCCGCCGCAGACGACGCGGGCGCGCCTGCGGGGCGAATTCATCCGGCAGGCCAACCTCAAGGGGAAGGACTACCGCGTGGACTGGGTGTACCTGAAGCTCAACGACCCGGAGCGCGAGACCATCCTCTGCAAGGACCCGTTCCAGAGCCACGACGAGCGGGTGGAGCGCCTGATCCGCTCCTTCTAGCGTCGGCGGCCGCCTGACCAGGCGACGTCCATGAGCCTCACTCCCGAAGTCATCCAGATGCTGGTCACCGGGAAGCACGACGATCCCTTCGCGGTGCTGGGCCCTCACGCGTCCCGCGACGGCAGCGTCACCGTCCGCGCCTTCCTGCCCGGCGCCGGCGAGGTCGCGGTGATGGCCGACGGCGGCGCCTTCCTCGCCCATCCGCTCAAGCCCATCCATCCGGACGGGCTCTGGGAGGGCGAGATCGCCGGGCGGCTGCCGCTGGCGTATCGTCTCCGGGTGACGGACGGCGCGGGACGCGTCGCCGACGTCGAGGACCCGTACCGCTTCCCGCCGACGCTGTCCGGCTTCGACCTCCACCTGCTCGGTGAAGGCACGCACTATCGCGTCTACGACAAGCTCGGCGCCCATGCGGCGTCCCTCGACGATGTGGCGGGCGTCATCTTCGCCGTGTGGGCGCCCAACGCGAAGCGCGTCAGCGTGGTCGGCGACTGGAACGGCTGGGACGGACGCAGGCACCCGATGCGCCTGCACCCGGGCAACGGCGTCTGGGAGCTCTTCCTGCCGGGCGTGGCCGAGGGCGCGCGCTACAAGTTCGAGATCCTGTCCCACTCGGGCGCTCCGCTCGCGCTGAAGAGCGACCCCTACGCCTTCGGCTTCGAGCCCGACGAGCCCCGCACGGCCTCCGTCGTCGAGCGCCTCGACGGCTACCCGTGGTCCGACGGCGCATGGCTCTCCGAGCGCGGCAGGCGGCAGGCGCTCGACGCGCCCATGAGCGTCTACGAGGTGCATCTCGGCTCGTGGCGCCACCTGCCCGAGGACGGCCACCGTTCTCTGGACTACCGGGAAGCCGCCGAGCAGCTGGCGGACTACGTGACGGAGATGGGCTTCACGCACGTGGAGCTCCTGCCCGTGATGGAGCATCCCTTCTACGCCTCGTGGGGCTACCAGACGCTCGGCTACTACGCCCCCACGCGGCGCTTCGGCCGCCCGCACGACTTCATGGCCTTCGTGGACCACTTGCACGCCCGCGGCGTCGGCGTGCTCCTCGACTGGGTGCCGGCCCACTTCCCCCGGGACCCGCACGGGCTCGCCTACTTCGACGGCACGCATCTCTTCGAGCACGCCGACCCGCGCGAGCGCGAGCACCCCGACTGGGGCACGCGCGTCTTCAACTACGGCCGGCGCGAGGTCGCCAATTTCCTGATCGGCAACGCGCTCTTCTGGCTCGAGCGGTACCACGTGGACGGCCTGCGCGTGGATGCGGTCGCCTCGATGATCTACCGCGACTACTCGCGCAAGGCCGGCGAGTGGGTGCCGAACGTCCACGGCGGGCGCGAGAACCTCGAGGCCATCGAGTTCCTGAAGCGGCTCAATGAGGTCGTCTACGGCACCCACCCCGGCGTCGTCACCGTCGCCGAGGAGTCCACGGCCTGGCCCATGGTCTCCCGGCCCGTGCACCTGGGGGGCCTGGGCTTCGGGTTCAAGTGGAACATGGGCTGGATGCACGACGTGCTCGACTACATGCGCCGCGAGGCCGTGCATCGCAAGTACCACCACAACCAGCTGACATTCGGGATGCTCTACGCCTGGACTGAGAACTTCGTCCTGCCGCTCAGCCACGACGAGGTCGTCCACGGCAAGGGCTCGCTGATCGCCAAGATGCCAGGCGACGACTGGCAGCGCTTCGCCAACCTGCGTCTTCTCTACGCCTTCATGTGGGCGTACCCCGGCAAGAAGCTCCTCTTCATGGGCAGCGAGTTCGGCCAGTCCGGCGAGTGGAACCACGACCGGAGCCTCGACTGGCATCTGCTCGACATGGGACCCTACCACCGCGGCCTCCAGCGCCTCGTGGCGGATCTCAACCGCCTCTACCGCGCGGAGCCCTCCCTCCACCAGCAGGACTGCGAGCCGGCGGGCTTCGCCTGGATGGACTGCACCGACGCCGAGCAGAGTGTCGTCGCCTTCGCCCGCTTCGCCCGCGAGCGGAGCCGCCTCACGCTGTGCGTCTGCAACTTCACGCCCGTGCCGCGCCACGGCTACCGCGTCGGCGTCCCCATCCCCGGCTTCTACCGGGAAGCCCTCAACAGCGACAGCGGTCTCTACGGCGGGTCGGACGCGGGCAATCGCGGCGGCGTCAGGAGCGAGCCGATCCCCTGGCACGGCCAGCCCCACTCCGTGCTGCTGACCCTGCCGCCGCTCGGCGCGCTCTGGCTCACGCCGGTGGAGGGCTAGACGCGATGGCCGCCGCGCCCTTCCGCACCCGCCCGGGGCGTCCCTACCCGCTGGGCGCCACCTGGGACGGATCTGGCGTCAACTTCGCGCTCTTCAGCGAGCACGCGACGGCGGTCGAGCTCTGCCTCTTCGACGCGGCGAACCCCGCGCGCGAGGTCCGGCGGATCGCCGTCACCGAGCGCAGCGACCAGATCTGGCACGTCTATCTGCCCGAAGCGCGCCCGGGGCTGCTCTACGGCTACCGCGTCCACGGCCCCTACGCGCCCGCCGTCGGGCACCGCTTCAATCCGGCCAAGGTCCTGCTCGATCCCTACGCGAAGGCCGTAGCCGGCAGCGTCAGCTGGGACGACGCGCTCTTCGGCTACCGCCCCGACGAGGCGGAGACGAGCGCGACGCCCGACCCGCGCGACAGCGCGGCCTTCGTCCCCAAGTGCGTCGTCGTCGAGTCGGCCTTCTCCTGGGGTGACGACAGGCTGCTCCGCACGCCGTGGCACAAGACGGTCATCTACGAAGTCCACGTCAAGGGCTTCACCGCGCGGCACCCGCAGGTGCCGCCGGAGCTCCGCGGCACGTACGCGGGGCTCGCCTCGCCGCCGGCGCTGGAGCATCTCCAGCGGCTGGGCGTGACGGCCGTCGAGCTCCTGCCCGTCCACCACTCGGTGGCGGAGGAGCGCCTCGTCGACCGCGGGCTCACGAACTACTGGGGCTACAACTCGATCGGCTATCTGGCGCCGGATTCGCGATTTGCCTCCACCGGCGCCCGGGGCGAGCAGGTCGCCGAGTTCAAGACCATGGTCAAGCGCCTGCACCAGGCGGGCATCGAGGTCATCCTCGACGTGGTCTACAACCACACGGCCGAGGGCGACCATCGCGGGCCCACGCTCTGCTTCCGCGGCATCGACAACGCCGCGTACTACCGCGTCGAGACGGGCGACCGCCGCCGCTACCGCGACTACACCGGCTGCGGCAATACGCTGAACCTGACGCACCCGTGCTCGCTCCAGCTCCTGATGGACAGCCTGCGCTACTGGGTGCTCGACATGCACGTGGACGGCTTCCGCTTCGACCTGGCCTCCGCGCTGGCCCGCGAGCTCCACGACGTGAACCGCCTCTCGTCCTTCTTCGACGTCATCCACCAGGACCCGATCATCTCGCAGGTGAAGCTGATCGCGGAACCGTGGGACCTCGGCGAGGGCGGCTACCAGGTCGGGAACTTCCCGGTCGGCTGGGCGGAATGGAACGGGAAGTACCGGGACTCGGTGCGCCGCTTCTGGCGCGGCGACGGCGGACAGGTCGCCGAGCTCGCCTCGCGCCTTTCCGGCTCGAGCGACCTCTACCAGACGAGCGATCGCGCGCCGAACTCGAGCATCAACTTCGTCACCTGCCACGACGGCTTCACGCTCGAGGATCTGGTGAGCTACGAGGCGAAGCACAACGAGGCGAATCTCGAGGAAGGCCGCGACGGCACCGACGCGAACTGGAGCGCGAACTGGGGCGCGGAGGGGCCGACCGGCGCGGTCGATGTGCTCGCGTTGCGCGACCGCATCAAACGCAACTTTCTCGCTACCCTGCTGTTCTCGCAGGGGGTGCCGATGATCCTGGCCGGCGACGAGATCGGACGCACCCAGGGCGGTAACAACAACGCGTACTGCCAGGACAACGAGACGAGCTGGGTCGATTGGCAACTCACGCCGGAGAAGGAAGATCTGCTCCGCTCCACGATTCAGCTGCTGGCGATCCGACGT
>JAUSJX010000153.1 GCA_030647435.1 Candidatus Rokuibacteriota bacterium | reverse complement strand
CGGCGGAAAGGGAGTCATCACGAGCCACTTCAGCGGGCGCCAATGGAAACAGGGGGGCTGTCATAACCGTACTGTCGCAGATCACCCCCGTCTGCCCAACGTGAATTCCACGTGTGACGAGATTTTTTCACAGGCTCTCAGCTCTCGCCTCGCGGCTGCGCCGCTCAGCTCGAAGTGCGGGCCCCGTCTCAGCTCGAACTACATAAACAAGCCGCCGTTGATCGACAGCTCGGCGCCGGTGATGTAGTCACCGTCGCTCGAGCACAAGTAGACGCAGGCCCGCGCCACCTCCTCGGATTTCCCGAAGCGCCGCATCGGGATCTGCTCGAGGAGCTTGTTCCTCACCTTCTCGGGGATCGCCTCGATCATCTCCGTTTCCGTGAAGCCCGGGGCGACCGCGTTGACCGTGACGCCCTTCGCGGCCAGCTCCTTCGCCAGCGACTTGGTCATGGCCGCCACACCGGCCTTGGAGGCCGCGTAGTTGGCCTGGCCGAAGTTGCCGATCTGGCCGATGACGGAGGTGATGTTCACGACCCGCCCGTAGTTCTGCTTGATCATCTGGTCGATGAACACCTTGGTGCAGTTGAAGACGCCGTCGAGGTTGATGGCGAGGACCTTTCGCCACGAGGCGTGGTCCATCTTCACGAAGGTCTTGTCCGAGTTGATGCCGGCGTTGTTGATGAGGATGTCGATGTGTCCGAACTCCTTGAGCACGTCTTGGGCCATGCGAAAGGTGTCCGGAAAGTCCGCGACGTCGGCCTGGGCCAGGATGGCCTTGCGGCCGATCCTGTGGATCTGCTCGACGACCTGCTTGGCCGGCGTCTCGCTCGACACGTAGTTGACCGCCACGTCGGCGCCCTCTTCGGCCAGGGCCAGCGCGATGGCGCGGCCGATGCCGCGCGAGCCGCCGGTCACGAGAGCCGTGCGTCCCTTGAGCTGCATATGAAGCCTCCTCGCCGGAATCGGAAGACCGATCTTTTCCGGGGCGTGAGTATAGCAGAGGGGTGCCCGGCCCCTTCTTGAGACAGTTGACGCGGAGTGTTAGACTTCCAGCATGTCGTACGTGATCAAGCGCTACTCGAACCGCAAGCTCTACGACACCCAGGAAAGCCGGTACGTCACCCTGGAGGAGCTCGAAGAGCTCATCCGCGCGGGCAAGGAGATCTCGGTGGTGGACGTCTCCACCGGGGAAGACGTGACCTCGGTGACGCTCGCCCAGATAATCCTGGAGAACGAGCGCAGCCGGCGCGCCGGTTTGCCGACGGCCTTCCTGCACCAGCTCATCAAGCACGGCGAGGCGTGGCAGGACTTCGTCCAGAAGTCCATGAAGTCGAGCCTGGAAGGGATCATGTCGAACCAGCGAGAAGCCGAGCGCGTCTTCCGCGAGTTGGCCTCTCGCGCGGGCACGGGCTGGTTGCCGTCCACGTCCGGCGAGGGCAAGGCCGAGAAGAAGGCCGAGACGCCCGGCGAAGCCGACGCGCTCAGGAGCGAGGTTTCGGCTCTCCGGGAGAAGCTGCGCGCGCTCGAGGATCGGCTCGAGAAGAAGCGGGAGAAATAGCAGTTCGAGCTGAGACGGGGCCCGCACTTCGAGCTGAGCGGCGACGCCGCGAGGCGAGGCCTGAGTCACACGTTCTACGAGCCGGGGGCTAAATAGAAAAGGGCCGGGCTTTCAAACCCGGCCCTTTTCTTGTCTGGTCCGGCTCGTTACGCGAGGGTCGCGGAGAGCGACTTGACCTTGTCGGCGACCTGGGCGAACGAGGCCTGGATCTCCTTGCCGGTCTGCTCGGCCGTGACCTGGAGCCGCTCCGCGGAGCGCGTCATGGCCTGGGCGTTGCTCTCGAACAGCTTGAAGGCCTTCTGCGTCCCTTCGACCGACTCGAGCACGCTCTTCTGGTAGACCGCGAACGGATCCCGCGGCGCTTCCTGCATCTCGCCCTGCCGGCGCAGGAGGTAGGACTGGGTGTCCTTCAGCGCTTCCACGGCCGAGGACGACAGCTCCGCGTACAGCCGGACGCCTTCCTTGGCGGTGCTGGCCGAGAGGTCCACCAGGTCGCGCATGATCTTCTGGTTGGCGTCGGCGAGCACGGAGAAGGCCTCCACGGCGCGCCCGGTCATCTGTGCGAACATCTCGCTACCCTGCATGGTCGTTGTCATCACGAATCTCCTCTTTCAACTGGGTGTCGGGCCTGATTGAGAACCATCAACGGGGTTAGGATAACGCACCGCGTAATAGCCGTCAAGACTTTTATTGCGTTGCGTCATATTGGGCGTGGTATACGGATGTGACCGTGGCGAGATGATGCCTAAGTACCTGAAAGAAAGAACCTCATGAGACTTCTTTTGTTTGCCGTCCTGGCCTTGGTGCTCGCGGGGTGTGCCTCTGCGAAGCGGCCGGAGCTCAGGGGAGCCACCCCCGAGGAGCAGGCGAACGTGGACGCGACGCTGACGCCCCTCATCCAGGTTTCGGGCCTCTGCCGCCCCAAGGAGCCGTGCGCTGTCGGCCTCGCCATCGAGGTCCGGCAGAGGATTCACGTCGCGGCCGGTCCGGCCTCCCAGAAAAAGTTCGCGCTCCGGATCACGACGGGGGCGCTCCGGAGCCTCCAGCCCTCCGAGCTCCAGTCGGCGCTGGCCCACGAGCTTGGACACGTCCAGCTCGGCCACTTCGAGAGCCGGGAGGTGCGGCACCAGGCGGAGCGGTCTACTCAGGCCGCGGTGAACGGGGCCAGTGACGAGGTCGTGCGCGCGAGCCGCGCCTCTGACCGGGAGGAGGAGTTCGCCGCGGACCGTTACGCCGTCGAGCTGCTCGACCGGCTGCCGGGGGACCCGGGGCGAGGCTGCACGGACATGCTCCTGCTCCTCGAGCGCCTCGACCTGGAGCAGCTGACCCCCGGGTGGGCCAACTGGTTGAGCACGCACCCGACGCCGGCTGCCCGGCTCCAGGCCCTCCAGGCGGAGTGCGACAAGAAGCCATGACACTGGCGCGGCTCGGCGACGAGAACATTCAACGCTACGGCGAGTACGAGGCGCTCGCCTTCGAGGGGCGGCGGCTGACCAACGTGGACCAGCAGCGCGCCGCCTGCCGGGTCGCGCATGCGCTTAGACGCCTCGGCGTCGAGACCGGCGACCGCGTGGTCGTCATGCTGCCGAACTGCCCCGAGGTGATGCAGAGCTACGGCGGCATCCTCCGGGTGGGCGGGGTCATCGTGCCCGTGATCTTCCTCCTGGGCGAGGGTGAGGTCGCCCACATCCTGGCCGACTCGGAGGCCAAGGTCGTCATCACATCTTCCGACATGGTGTGGAAGGTGGAGAAGCAGATCGGGACGTTCCCGACCCTCCGATACGTGCTGCTGGTAGACGGGGGAGGGGGAGAGGGAGGGGGACGCGAAGGCGGCGTGCGCTCGTACGAGGAGGAGATCGGGCGGGAGCGCGATCGCTTCGAGTCTGTCCCGCGTGCCGAGACGGATCTGGCCGTCATCCTCTACACCTCCGGCACCACGGGCGCGCCCAAGGGCGTGGCGCTCTCCCACGGCAACCTCGAGTCCAACGCGCGCGCCTCGGCGTCTCTCTACGAGCTCGACCGCGATCGATGGGGCGTCGGCGTGCTGCCGCTGTCGCACTCCTACGGGCTGACCGTGATGAACGCGGGTCACATCCTCGGAACGCGCGGCGCGCTCCTGCGCTGGTTCAACCCCGAGGAGGTGTTGAAGACCATCCAGGAGTTCCGGGCCGAGGCCATGTCGGGGGTGCCGACGATGTTCGTGTACCTCCTGAACTATCCTGACGCGTCACGGTACGATACCTCCTCCATGCGCATCTGGGGCTCCGGAGCCGCGCCGCTGCCCGTGGAGATCGTTGAGCCCTTCGAGCGCCGGTTCGGCGGCAAGCTGCTGGAAGGCTACGGTCTGACCGAGGCCTCTCCCGTGGTCTCGGCCCACCGGCTCTCGGGCACCCGCAAGCTCGGCTCTGTCGGCCAGCCCATCCCCGGCGTGACGGTATCCATCCGGGACGACGGCGACCGCGCCCTGCCCGCCGGCGAGGTCGGCGAGGTGTGCGTGAAAGGCCCGAACGTGATGATGGGCTACTACCGGAACCCGGAGGAGACTGCGCGGACGATCCGCGGCGGGTGGCTCCGCACGGGTGACATGGGCCGGCTCGACGCCGACGACTTCCTCTATATCGTAGAGCGAAAGAAGGACCTCATCATCCGCGGCGGCTTCAACATCTATCCGCGGGACGTCGAGGAAGCGCTCTATGCCTTTCCCAAGGCCGCCGAGGCGGCAGTGATCGGAATGCCGGACGCGATCATGGGCGAGGAAGTCCTCGCCTTCATCGTGCTCAGGCCGGGGCAGTCCGCGACGGCCGACGAGGTCATCGCGTTCTGCCAGAGCAGGCTCGCCAAGTACAAGTGCCCGAGAGAGATCCGCTTCGTGGACGCCTTGCCGAAGAGTCCGGTGGGCAAGATCCTCCGGAAAGAGCTCCGGAGCCAAATCCGCACGCAACCGTGAGGGGGACGCGCGATGGCTGACACTACGCTGGCACGCATATTCTGGGACCGGGTCGAGAAGAGCGCCGCGCGGCCCGCGCAGCAGTTCAAGCGCCGTGGCGTATGGGAGACGCTGACCTGGCGCGAGGTGGGCGAGGCGGTGCGGGAAATTGCCGCCGGGCTCGTGGCGCTGGGGCGCCGCCCCGGCGAGGCCGTGGGCATCCTGTCGTCGAGCCGCGCCGAGTGGGTGCAGGCCGACTTCGCCGTCTTCTCGGCGGGCTGCGTCACGATCCCGATCTACCCGACGTATCCGCCCGACCTCATCCAGTACATCGTCAACGACGCGGGAGTGAAGACGCTCATCGTGGAGGACCCGGTGCAGCTCGCCAAGGTGCTGGAGGCGGACACGAACATGCCCGGTCTCG
The DNA here is from genome assembly GCA_030647435.1 of Candidatus Rokuibacteriota bacterium. Lineage (NCBI taxonomy): Bacteria > Candidatus Rokuibacteriota > Candidatus Rokuibacteriota bacterium. Next base: position 8,030 of record JAUSJX010000153.1, on the reverse strand, counting down.
ACCAGATCGTGGTGATCCAGGGCTACGAGGGCAAGGAGCCCTCGCCGCGCATCTTCACCTGGGAGGCGCTCCGGCGCTTGGGCCGGGACCGCGCGGAGTCGCTCAAGACGGAGCTGGCGGAGCGCGTGGCCGCGACCAAGCCCGACGACGTGGCGACGATCGTCTACACGTCCGGCACCACGGGGCCGCCGAAGGGCGTGGTCCAGACCCACGGCAACCACGTGTCGGCGCTCGAATCGGCCGCCCAGACCACGACCATCGCGGAGGGCGACGTGCACCTGCTCTTCCTGCCGCTCGCCCACTCGTTCGCTCGGCTCGAGTCGTTCATCGGCGTCCACCGCGGGCTCTGCACGGCCTTCGCTGAGAACATCGACAAGCTCAGGGAGAACCTGCCCGAGACCAGACCGCACTTCATCTGCAGCGTGCCCCGCGTCTTCGAGAAGGTCTACGCGGGCGCGATGGCGAGGGCCGAGGGCGGCTCGCCGGTCAAGCGCAAGATCTTCAACTGGGCGGTGGGCGTCGGCAAGGAAGTGTCGCGGCTCAAGCAGGCCAAGCAGCCCGTGCCCGCGGCGCTCGCGGTCAAGTACAAGATCGCCGAGAAGCTCGTGTTCTCCAAGATGCACGCCGCGCTCGGCGGCAGGCTGCGCTTCGCCGTCTCCGGCGGCGCGCCGCTGTCGCGCGAGATCGCCGAGTTCTTCCACGCGGCCGGCATTCTCATCCTGGAGGGGTACGGCCTGACCGAGACCTGCCCCGTGCTGACCAACAATCGGGAGGACAGCTTCAAGTTCGGCTCGGTCGGCCGGCCGATGCCGGGGGTGGAGATCAAGCTCGCGCCCGACGGCGAGATCCTGGGCCGCGGCGGGAATATCGCCAAGGGCTACTTCAAGAAGCCGGACGCGACGAAGGAGGTGTTCCTTCCGGACGGCTGGTTCGCGACCGGCGACATCGGGCGCCTGGACTCGGACGGCTTCCTCTTCATCACCGACCGCAAGAAGGACCTGATCGTTACGGCCGGCGGGATGAACATCGCGCCCCAGAACATCGAGAACCTGCTCAAGGGCGATCCATTCATCAGCCAGGTCATGGTCCACGGCGACCGGCGGCCGTACCCCGTGGCCCTGATCACGCTCAACCCCGAGGAGCTCGCCAAGTTTGCCCGCGAGCAGGGCATCATGGCCAGCGACCCCACCGTGCTGGCGAAGCACCCGAAGGTCGTCGAGCGCGTCCAGCGCACGGTGGACGCGAAGAACTCCGAGCTGCAGTCCTACGCCAAGGTCAAGAAGTTCACGATCCTGCCGGAGGACTTCACCGTGGAGAACGGCGCGCTGACGCCCACGCTCAAGGTCAAGCGCAAGGTGATCAGCGAGCGGCACCACGCAGCCCTCGACGCCCTGTACCAGTGAGCGCGGTGCTCGACGCCCTCCGGCTCGACGGCAGGGCCGCCATCGTCACGGGCGCGAGCCGCGGGCTCGGGCGCGCCATGGCCCTGGCGCTGGCCGGGGCGGGCGCCGATGTCGCGCTCGCGGCCCGGTCGGTCGCGGAGCTGGAGCAGACCGCGAGGGCGATCGAAAAGCTCGGGCGGCGCGCGCTCGTCGTGCCGACCGACGTGACGGTGTATTCCCAGGTCGAGACCCTCGTCGAGCACGCGGCCGAGACCCTCGGCCGCCTCGACATCGTGGTCAACAACTCCGGCATCGCCACGGTCATCCCGGCGGCCGAGATGCCGCCGGAGGACTTCCGCCGGACCGTCGAGGTCAACCTCGTCGGCGTTTTCAACGGCTGCCGCGCGGCCGCGGGTCGGCTCATCGCACAGAAGTCGGGGAAGATCATCAATATCGCGTCGGTCCTGGGAGCCTCGGGGATGCCCGGCTACGCCGCCTACTCGGCTTCGAAGGGCGGCGTGATCGCGCTGACCCGCACGCTCGCCGTCGAGTGGGCGCGCCACAACATCCAGGTCAACGCCATGGCGCCCGGCTGGTTCGTCACCGACATGAACAGCCGGGCCTTCGACGACGCGAAGGTGCGCGAGCGCCTGCTGCGGGATGTGCCCGCGCGCCGCACGGGACGGCTCGAGGAGATCGGTCCACTCGTCGTCTACCTGGCCTCGTCGGCCTCCGACTACATGACCGGTCAGACGGTGTTCCTCGATGGTGGCCACAGCGCGGCCTGAGCGCCGCTGCGCCTTGCCGTGAGAGAGGACAGTCGGTAGGATGGGCGCCATGCACGCTGCCGTGCTCCACGGGCCCCGTGACATCCGGATGGAGAAGCGGGCCCTCCTCACGCCGGGAGCCGGCGAGGCCGTGGTCCAGGTGTTCGCCTCGGGCCTCTGCGGCACCGACTACCGCATCTGGAACGGCGACCGCGCCGTGCAGTACCCGCTCATCATGGGGCACGAGTTCATCGGCGAGGTGGTCGCGGTCGGTTCCGAGGTCCAGGCGCTCCAGCCCGGCCAGAAGGTCGCGGTCGAGCCCAACTACTCCTGCGGGGTCTGCCCGCTCTGCCGCGAAGGCAACCGCAACCTCTGCCTCTCGCGCACCGCCATCGGCATCGACGTCAACGGAGGCTTCGCCGAGCAGGCCTGCCTGCCGGCGCGGTGCTGCTGGCCGGCGCCGGCCGAGATCAGCGACGACCAGCTGATGCTGGCGGAGCCGCTGGCCGTCGTCGTTCGCGCCGTCGCGCGCGGTGAAGCCAGGCGGGGCGAGTCCGCCGCCGTGCTCGGCGTGGGCGCGCTGGGACTCCTCGCCATCCAGGTCCTCAAGGCGCAAGGGCTCCGCGTGCTCGCGGTCGGGCGGACGGAGCAGCGCCAGCATCTGGCCAAGGCGCTGGGCGCCGACGACTTTACCACCAGCGGGGAAGGCGGCGCCACCGAGGCGGCCCGCGCCTTCTCGGGGCGCGAGGGCGTAGACCTCGTGATCGAGACGGCCGGAACGGGCGTGGCGGTCGAACAGGCGCTCGAGCTAAGTCATCCGGGCGGGCGCGTAGTGCTGACCGGGCTCCCGCACGAGGCCTCGACGGTGAACTTCTTCGGGGTCGTCCGGCGCGAGCTGCGCATCATCGGCTCCATGATCTACCAGCAGGAGTTTCCCGAGGCCATCCGGCTCCTCTCCACGGGCACGGTGACGGTGGACAGGCTCGTCACCCACCGCTTCCCGCTGGCGCGGATCGGGGAGGCCTTCGCCGCCCACCGCTCGCCCGAAGCCATCAAGGTCACCGTCGTTACCTGAGACCACCCCTCACCCAGGCCCTCTCCCCTGAGGGGAGAGGGTCCAAAGGGCCCGCCGCCATGCCCTACGCCACGCTCAACGGCATCCGCTTCCACTACGATACCCACGGAGAGGGCGACCCCGTCCTGCTGATCAACGGGCTGTCGGCCCCGTCGGCCAACTGGCTCTTCCAGGTCAAGGGTTTCTCGCCCCATTACCGCGTCATCACCTTCGACAACCGCGGAGTTGGGGAAACCGACATGCCGGACGCCGCATCGTACCCCACGTCGCAGATGGCCGACGACGCAGCCGCCGTGCTCGAGCACCTGGATATCAAGCGGGCGCACGTGGTCGGCCACTCCATGGGCGGCACCATCGCGCAGGAGCTCGCCATCCGACACCCGAAGCGCGTGCGCAGCCTCTCGCTCTGCGGCACGTGGGCGCAGGGCGACGGGCGCTTTCTCCACACCATCCGCGCCTGGATGGCGCTCTGGGGGCGGGTCGACCCAGACGCGCGCTTCCGTCACCTGGTCATGCCCTGGCTCTATACGCCGGGGTTCCTCGCCGACCGTGGCCGGGTGGACGAGACGGTGAAGGGCGTGCTCTCCTACCCGTTCCCGACCAAGCCCGAGGCGATCGAGCGCCAGGGGCAGGGAATCCTCGACTGGAACGGGACGCGCCTCCGGAAGATCAAGAAGCTCCGCGTGCCCACTCTCGTCCTCGTCGGGCGCGACGACAACCTGACGGTGCCGGCCTTTTCCCGCGCGCTGGCCTCCCTGATCCCCAAGTCCCAGCTCAAGCTCATCCCCGGCGGCCACGGCTTCACGATCGAATACTGGGAGGCCTTCAACCGCGCCGTCCTGGGCTTCCTCAAGGGCGTCAAGCGGTGACGGACGGCAGGCTCTTCGGCAAGACCGCCATCGTCACGGGCTCGACCAAGGGCATCGGGCTCGGCATCGCGCGCGCGTTCGTTCGCGAGGGCGCCCGCGTGATTATCAACTCGCGGAGCGCCGAGGACTGCGCCCGCGTGGCGCGCGAGCTGGGATCATCCGCGGTCGCGGTGGCGGCCGACCTGTCGCGCTCCGACGAAGTGAGAAGGCTCGCGAAGGAATCGCTCGCGGCCTTCGGCGGCACGGTGGACATCCTCGTCAACAACGCGGGTCAGCCGCGCGTCGCGCCCTCGGAGAGCCTGGCCGAGTCCGACTACCGCTACACGCTCGACCTCAACCTCAACGGCTGCTTCGTCCTGACGCAGGAGGTCGTCCAGGGAATGCTGGCGGCGGGCAGCGGCAACGTCATCCACGTGAGCAGCATGAACGGCACCGTGCCCTTCCCGCAGCGCCTCGCGTACTGCGTCTCCAAGGCCGGGCTCAACATGATGACCAAGGTCATGGCCATCGAATGGGCGGCTCGGGGGGTGCGGGTCAATGCGATCGCCCCGGGCTATGTCCAGACGGAGTTCATCACGATGCTCAGCGCCAAGGGCATCCTCGACGCGGAAAAGCTCGCGCGGCGGACCCCCATGGGGCGGATCGGTACCCCTGAGGAAATAGGTGAAGTAGCGGTCTTTTTGGCCTCATCCGCCGCGTCGTTCATCACCGGCGAGATCCTGACCGTCGACGGGGGGTGGTCTTCCTACGGCTACCTTTGATAGGGTGCCTCAAGGGGTGTAAACAATGAGATACACCCCACCGTCCTAGAGGACAGGAGGCACCCGATGAGAGCACGCGCCGTCAGCTTGGCCCTGATCACCGTCACCGTCCTGGGCGGGGCGGCCTGCTCGAACGCGCCGCTCTCCCAGCAGGGTCCGGCGCCGGCCGTCCGAACGTCCGCTCCCGAGCCGCCCCCCGCCGTCCGCGTCACGCTGCCGAAGAGCCCGCTGTCCCAGGACCAGCAGATCACGCACACACTGAACCGCCTGGGCTATGGCCCGCGCCCTGGTGACGTGGAGCGCGTGCTCCAGATGGGACTCGCGCGGTGGATCGAGCGCCAGCTCGAGCCTGGACGGATCCCCGACGATCGCGTGGAGGTGGCGCTCCAGGCCTTCCCGACCCTCACGATGCCCGTGCCCGAGCTGGTGCGCGCCTATGCCGAGCCCGATCAGAAGATCCTCGCCAAGCTCCGGTCCGGGCAGATGAGCCAGGAGGAGATGCGGGCCATGGCGCCGCCCGAGAAGCGGCCGTTCCGGATCGCCGCCGAGCTCCAGGCCGCCAAGCTCACCCGCGCCGTGCTCTCCGAGCGCCAGCTCGAAGAGGTCATGACGGATTTCTGGTTCAACCACTTCAACGTGGACGCTCGCAAGGGCGCGGTGAAATGGATGGTCGCCGACTACGAGCGCACGGCGATCCGGCCGCACGCGCTCGGCAAGTTCCGCGATCTTTTGCTGGCGACGGCGCATCACCCCGCGATGCTCTTCTACCTCGACAACTGGATGTCCACCAAGGCCGACCTCGTCCCGGTCTTCGGGCCGAACAGGGGCCGGAAGAGGGGGCTCAACGAGAACTACGCGCGGGAGATCATGGAGCTGCACACGCTCGGCGTGGACGGCGGGTACACGCAGGAGGACGTGATCGAGGTGGCCCGGGCCTTCACCGGATGGACCATCGACAGGCCGCGAGAGCAAGGCACTTTCCAGTTTCAGCCGGTCGCCCACGACAACGGCGCCAAGCGGGTCCTCGGCCACGTGCTGCCGGCATACGGCGGCGAGCAGGACGGCGTCAAGGTGATCGACATTTTGTCGCGCCATCCTTCGACGGCGAAGTTCGTCGCCACCAAGCTCACGCGCCGCTTCGTGAGCGACGAGCCGCCGCCGGCCCTGGTGGAGCGCGCGGCCAAGACCTTCCGCGACACCGACGGCGACATCCGAATGGTCGTCGTCACGATCATCACCTCGCCGGAGTTCTTCTCGGCTGAGGCCTACCGCGCCAAGATCAAGACGCCGCTCGAGATCGTGGCGAGCTCGGTGCGTGCGGTGGACGCCGACGTCCAGGCACCCGGCGCCCCAGGCTCCCAGCAGCCGGGTGGGGGGCTGGCGCTGGCCCAGCAGGTGAACAAGCTCGGCGAGCCGCTCTACCAGCAGCAGCCGCCCACGGGCTATCCCGACGTGGCCGAGGCCTGGGTCAACACGGGCGCGCTGCTGAACCGCATGAACTTCGCGCTCGGCCTGACGGCCAACCGGGTGCCGGGCGTGCGCGTTGACCTCTCCCGCGCCGTCGGCTCGGCGGACCGGCGAAAGCCCGAGCAGGTGCTGGACGCGCTCCTGCGCTCGGTCCTCCAGGGCCAGGTGACGTCGCAGACGCGAAGCGTGCTCGCCGCCCAGCTCGACGATCCCGAGGTCACGCGGGCCACCAGGGACGACCGCGGGCCGGCGGACACCGACGTCGAGAAGCTGGCGGCCCTCGTCCTGGGCTCGCCGGAGTTCCAGAGGAGGTAGGCGCCATGGACTGTGCCTGCACTCGCCGCTCGTTCATGAAAGGAGGGGCGCTGGCGCTCCTCGGCATGGGCTCGGTCCCGCGCTTCCTGGTGCGCACCGCCTACGCCCAGGGCACGGTCCCGCGGCCGAAGATCCTGATCGCGGTCTTCCAGCGGGGCGCGGTCGACGGGCTCAGCATGGTGGTGCCGCATGGCGACCCCAGTTACTACACTTCGCGCGGCAGCATTGCCGTCGCGAGGCCGGGGGCGGGCAGCGCCGAGGCGACCGTGGACCTCGACGGCTTCTTCGGCTTGCACCCGGCGATGGCGCCGCTGAAGCCCGTCTGGGACAACAGACATCTCGCCATCGTGCACGCCTGCGGCTCTCCCGACACGACGCGCTCGCACTTCGACGCCCAGGACTACATGGAAACGGGCACGCCGGGCGTGAAGAGCACGCAGGATGGCTGGCTCGCGCGCGGGCTCCAGGCCGTGCACGCCGCGCCCGCCTCCCCCTTCCGCGCCGTCGCGATGGGCTCTCAGCTGCCGCGTGTGCTGCGCGGCGATGTGGGCGCCGTCGCCATCGGCACAGTGGCCGACTTCGACGTCAAGCAGGACATGGGGCGTATGGGGGCCGGCACGGTGAATGCGCGCCGCGGTTTCGAGTCGCTCTACGAACAGGGCGTCCAGGACATCCTGCACGGAACGGGGCGAGAGACCTTCGACGCGGTCAAGATGCTCAAGAGCGCCAACCCGCAGCGCTTCGCCCCCGAGAACGGCGCCCAGTACCCGCGCGGCAAGCTCGGCGAGAACCTCAAGCAGATCGCCCAGCTCATCAAGGCCGACGTCGGGCTCGAAGTCGCCTTCGCCGACATGGGCGGCTGGGACACGCACGCCAACCAGGGCAACGAGAAGGGCCAGCTGGCGCTGAGGCTGACCGAGTTCTCCCAGAGCCTGGCGGCGCTCTACCGCGACCTCGGCGACCGCATGCAGGACGTCGTCATCCTGACCATGTCGGAATTCGGCCGCACCGTGCGCGAGAACGGCAACCGCGGCACCGACCACGGTCACGCGACTGCCATGCTCGTTCTCGGCGGCCCCGTCAAGGGCGGCCGGATGGCGGGCAGGTGGCCGGGGCTCGCGCGTGAGCAGCTCTACGAGGGGCGCGACCTCGCCGTGACCACGGACTTCCGAAACCTCTTTGCCGAGGTAGCCTCGCGGCACCTCGGCGTACCGGCGGCGGCGCCGCTCTTCCCCGGTTTCGCCGCGAATCCTGCCAAGTATCCGGGGGTGCTCGTGTAGACTCGGCCGCATGTGGGAAGCCCTGGCGCTCACCGCCGCGCTCTGCCAGGTGCTGCGGAACACGGTGATGAAGCGCCTGGGCCACGAGCTGGACGAGTACATGGCGGTGTGGGG
>JAUSJX010000152.1 GCA_030647435.1 Candidatus Rokuibacteriota bacterium | reverse complement strand
GTCGCGGAGGCCGTCGCCGAGGAGGTTCAGGCTGAGGCCGGCCAGCGTGAGCGCCACGCCCGGGAAGAGGCTGACCCAGAAGGCCTCGCGGATCACGTTCTTGCCGCTCGCGATCACGTTGCCCCAGGAGGGCACGTAGGGCGGCACGCCCACGCCGAGGAAGCCCAGGATCGCCTCGGCGAGGATCGCGTAAGCGAAGACGAAGCTACCCTGGACGAGGAGCGGGCCCACGCAGTTGGGCAGGATGTGGCGCACCGCGATGCCCGCGTCCTCGCGGCCGAGGGCGCGCGCGGCCTGGACGTAGTCGAGCTCGCGGATCGACAGCACGGTGCTCCGGATCAGCATGGCAGTGCGCGGCATGTAGACGATCGAGAGCGCGAAGATCACGTTCCACACGCCGGACCCGCGCACCGCCATGAGCGCGATGGCGAGCAGGATGGCGGGGAAAGCCATGAGACCGTCCATCACGCGCATCACGACCGTGTCGAGGCGCCGCGAGAACCCGGCGACCAGGCCCACCGCGATGCCGCCGACCGAGGTCAGCAGCATGGTCGTCACGCCGACCAGGAGCGAGATGCGGCTGCCGTGGAGGACCAGGCTCCAGACGTCGCGCCCGAACTCGTCGGTGCCGAGGAAGTGCCGGGCGCTCGGAGGCTGGAGCCGCGCCGCCGGCTCAAGCCGCGTGGGATTGTGCGTCGAGAGCACCCCGGCCAGCACCGCCGCCAGCACGAAAGCCAGGAGGATGAGGGCCCCCCCCACGACGCTGCGGTTGGCAAGGAGGCGGCGGAGCCAGCGCGGCCGCGTGGACGGCGCGCCCGCCGCCACCGCGGGGCCGAGGACGTCGACGGCCGCCTCAGTCATAGCGGATCCGCGGATCGATGATCGCGTAGAGGAGATCGACGCCGAGGTTGATGAGCACGTAGACCGTGGCCGTGACCAGGACGACCCCCTGCACCACCGGGTAGTCGCGCCGGAGGATGGCCGAGATGATCAGGCGGCCCAGCCCCGGGATGTTGAAGACGATCTCCGTGACGACGGCGCCGCCGATCAGCACGGCGGTCGTGATGCCGATGACCGTGACGACGGGCACGAGCGCGTTGCGGAAGGCGTGGACCCAGGTCACTACACCATGCGAGAGCCCCTTGGCCCGCGCGGTCCGGATGTAGTCCTGCTGGAGCACATCGAGCATGCAGGAGCGGCTGATGCGCGCGATCAGCGCCGACTGGTTGAAGCCGAGCGAGAAAGCGGGCAGCACCATGTATCTCATCGCGCCCACGGGGTCCGTGAACACGGAGACGTAGCCCGCGGCGGGCAGCCAGCCCAGGCGCACGGCGAAGAAGTAGATGAAGTTGAGGCTGAGCCAGAAGCCGGGGATGCAGACGCCGAGCAGCGAGACCAGCATGAGCCCGCGGTCCCAGGCCGACCCCCGGTAGGCCGCCGCGATGGTACCCGACGGCACGCCGATGGCGATGGCGACCACAAGCGCGGAGAGCATCAGGACCAGCGTCGGCTCCGCCCGCTCCCAGAGCGCCTGGCTCACGGGACGGTCGAGGAAGTACGACTGGCCGAGGTCGCCGCGCAGGACCCGCGCGTAGAATCCGATGAGCTGCTCGTAGATGGGACGGTCGAGCCCGAGCCCCTTCCGCGTCGCCTCGATCTGGCTGAGCGTGGCGTCGGGGCCGAGCATCACGCTGACCGGGTCACCCGGGATCAGGTGGATCAGCAGGAAGACGACGGTGACGACGACCGCGAGCACCGGGATGATCGCGAGCAGCCGCCGCAGGAGATAGGGCCCCACGCATCACGTCCCCGGCTTACTTCTCCAGCCAGACGTTGTAGAAGCGGACGCGCTCCGTCTTGTCGTTGAAGTCCTTGACCGTGTTGCGGGCCGCGCGCAGCCCGAAGAGGTCGCCGTAGCGGATGACCGGCACCTTCTCGTAGAACTGCCGGGTCTGCTGCTCCCAGAGCGCCATGCGCTTCTTGGGGTCCGTTTCGCGCGCCAGGTCGGCCTGGAGCTTGAGGATACCCTCGTCCGTCGTCCAGCCAGGCCAGCCGGCCGTAAGATAGATGTGATGCGTCGGGTCGTAGAAAACGCCCATGCCCGTGGTGAAGACGTCGTATTCCTTGGAGTTGTTCCGCCGCTTGACGAGCGTCGCCCAGTCCACGACCTGCAGGTCGATGTTGAAGCCGACGTCCTCGAGCTGCTGCTTGGTCAGGAGCGCGAAGTCGTACATCCACTTGTATTCCTGCGTCGTCATGAAGCGGATGGGCTCCTTCTTGTACCCGGCTTCCTGGAGCAGGCGCTTCGCCTTGTCCTTGTTGTGCTCGTTCCACGGCAGCCCCGCGATCTTCGTGTGCCACGCCGTGATCTCCACGGGCGCCAGGCTCGAGTCCATCCGGTAGAACTCCGTCTTTCCCCCCGCCACGTTCTTCATGATTGGCTCGATGTCGATCGCGGCCTGCCAGGCCTGGCGGAGCTTCTGGTTCGTCATCAGGCCTTCCTTCTTGTTCATGACCGCGACCAGCCAGTAGTAGGGCTTCGAGACGATGGCGCGGGCGTTGGGATTCTTCTTCAGCCGGTCGTAGGCGTCGAGGTTCAGGTCGTCGGCGAAATCGAGCTCGCCCGTCTCCACCTGCGCCACGCGCGTCGCGACCTCGGGCACCGGCACCCACCGGATCTCGTCCACGTACGCCGTCTTGCCCCCACCGTAGCCGTTCGGCTTCTCGTTGCGGGACTTGTAGTCGTCGAAGCGCACCATGCGGATGTACTGGTCGGGCTTCCACTCGGCAAGCTTGAAGGGTCCCGTGCCGATGTACTCGGTCACCTTCTGCTCCGGCGGGAACTTGTCGGCGATCTCCTTGGGGTAGATGGCGCCGAAGTTGTTCGGCACGGCGAGCGAGATGAGCACGATGGCCGACTTCTCCTTGAGCCGCATCTCGACCGCGTACTTGTCCAGGGCCTTGAACTCCGCCACCTGGGCGAAGAGAGCCTTGCCGTAGACGGACTGCTTGCCCCAGCGGCCGAGGGAGGCGACGACGTCCTCGGAGGTCATCTCCTTGCCGTTGTGGAACTTGACGCCCTGGCGGAGCTTGAACGTGTACACGAGGCCGTCCTTGCTGACCGTCACACCTTCGGCGAGCATCGGGATCGGCCGGTTGCCGCTGTCGAGGCTGTAGAGCCCCTCGTAGATGTGGTTGGTCAGCGTCTCGGTGATGCTGGCGGTGGTCCAATGCGCGTCGAGCGCCGGCGGCTCGCCCAGGTTGCCGACGCGGAGCACGCCGCCTTTCCGCGGCGCGTCGGCCGCGAGGGCCGCGCCGACGACGACCAGCAGGACTGCCACCACCGAAACCAATGCCTTCCGGACGGGCACAGAACGCGCCATGCGATTACCTCCCCACGGGGTGTCGAGACAAGTGCGTAGGATGTTGCTCCGGGGCCGGAGCCTTGTCAACGCCCGGGTGGGCGGGTGCTGCGTGAGCGGCGCAGACGGCTGACCTGGCGGCAGTCGCCGTCGATCGAGGAGAACTCTGAGCGGACCGTGAGAGGCCGACCTGGCCCCCGGGCGGGGGTTACCCGGCGGCCGCGGCGTGGTCGGGCTGGGGCGGGGCCGGTCCGGGGGGTCTGGGGCCCGGCGCCAGCCCAAGGTGGGCGAGGATCGGGCGCCCGACACCGGGGTCGTGCACGGGGGCGAGGAGAGGCAGGCGACCGCCACAGCGCGGGCAGGCCAACACGTCGAGCGCGAACGCCCGGTGCATCAGTGCCGCCCAGGCCCAGGAGCGTGGGGGGCGTTGGCCCCCGGCGTCGCGCGGGCCGGCCGCGCCGTGGCCGGCGTCCGAATCTCCGGCCACCGTGCGGCCGTAGCCAACGACCTGTGAGCCCCAGCGGGCATGCGGGGCTAGGGCGGCGTGGTAGAGCAGCAAATTTATCGCGGGCCGCGGTGTGAGGGCCGCGAGCTTCTCGAGGAACTCGATGGGCTCGAAGAGCACATGCGTCGTGCCGTCGCGCCAGGCGGCCTTGAGCGTCACGAGGACGCGCCCGTCGGTGCGGATGTCGATTTTCAGGAGTATGGGACCCGGCCTGTTCAGAAACATGGGACCCTCGGGGCCGTCCCCTCACGTGACGAGTTAGGGTTGACTCCGGCCGGGGGCGCCGGCCGTAGGATGGTTGTAGGGCGGGACCGCGGGGTGATGCAACTCCTTTCTCCGCTGGTGAGCGGGAGTCGGTGAGGCGCGGCAGGGCCTACGAGCCTCTGAGAGCGCGATCGAGAGGCCGGGCCATAGTGCGGTATCCCCCTGCGGGGCGCTTTCTGACGGGTCACGGGTGATGACCGGATCATCCATGGGCGGCCGGGCCCTTGCGCGCGGGGGCTGGCAGGCTGGGCTTGAGCCGGGTGCGGTAGGACTCGCCCTCGATGACGAGGTCGAAGGCGCGGCTGGTGAAGCGATCGAGGGCGCTCTGCGCGCGGACGGGGTCGGCGAAGGTGGCGAGCCATTCATCGGGCCCGCGGTTGCTGGCGACGATCAGCGAGCCGGCGCGGTCCCGTTCGAGGAAGACCTCATAGGCGTCGCGGCTCTCCTGGGCCTCCATGGCATCGAGGGCGAAGTCGTCGAGGATCAGGAGGTCCACGGCGAGGAGCTTACGGAGCTCGGCCTCATGACTCTGGGTGAGCCGGGCGTGCTTGAGGGTCTTGAGCATCGCGTCCGTGCGGAGGGCGAGGACAGAGTGGCCGCGGCGACAGGCGATGTGGCCCAGGGCGTGGGCGAGAAAGCTCTTGCCGACGCCGACGGGCCCGACGAGGGCGACGTGGTGATGCGCCTCCAGGAAGCGGAGCGTGACGAGCTCGTTGAGGAGCGCGCGATCGAAGGTGACGTGGGCCGTGGTGTTCCAATGCTCGAGCTGGGCGCCGGGGTCGAGGCCGGCCCGCTGCGCCCGCAGGGTGGCGGCCAGGCTGTCTCGGCGCGTCACCTCGTCGGTGAGGATGAGGAGGAGGAAGTCCTGGTGGGGCAGCGGCTGCTGGCGCCCGAGGGTCAGGCGCTCAGGGAGCGTGTCGAGCACGCGGGAGAGCCGGAGGCGACGCAGCACGGTCTTCAGGTCGGCCGAGATCGGGTCAGGGGTCATGTGGGATCTCCTTCTTCCCGCCGCTCTGCGGAGGGCAGGGGCAGGGCGTAGTGGGTGGCGGGTCGCAGATATCGGGCGAGCGGCAGGACGCGCGCGGGGGGCGGCGGGGCGGGCGGCGCCGCGAGTGCGAGGAGCCGGGCAAGGCGACGGACGCTGAGCATCTCGGCGGCGAGCGCGGTCTCGCAGGCCGTGTTGACGCGGGCGTCGCCATAGCGCCGAACCAAGCCGAGCAGGGCGTAGGCCTGGCGCATGCGGGTCCAGGGCAAGTCGCCGGCCAGCAGGGCGCGGGCGAACTGTCCGACGGCAGGGCCATGGCCCTCGGCCCGGCGGGCCAGGCTCTCGACGTCGCGCAGGGCATAGATGGTTTTGTCGACGGGGAAATCGGCGCGATCGAAGGCGCGCTGGCCCGGCGCGACGCGGGGGTGGACCTTGACGCAGACGGCGCCGGCATAAAAGCGGACGGTGGTGGAGTCGGCGCGGGCCCGCAGGGTGTGGCCGACATACGGGGTCGGCAGCGAGTACAGCCCGCGGGCCACCTGGGCATGCTGATCGCGGGCGACCTTGGATTCGCACCAGAGCGGGATGTCGTAGGGCGTGGTGGGGGCCGGGCGCAGGGCCGGCTGCTCGACGGCCTCGAAGTGCTCGCGCGGGGGGCGCAGCGTGCGACGGTGGCGCCGCACGCCATAGTCCTCGCGGCACCACTGCACGGCGTGCGTCCGCGCGTGAGCGAGGTCCAGCAAGACCTCCCCGGCGAAGCAGTCGTCGCGGACGATGGGCACGGCGCGCTCCACGCGCGCTTTGTCCCGCGGCCGGCGCACGCGCGTGGGGTCGATGACGAAGCCGCGCGCCTGGGCGTACTCCAGGAAGGCCGCCGGCAGCCGGGGCTCGAGGGGATCCGCGCGCTGGACGATCGTCTTCGTGTTGTCGGGGATCAGGACGCGGAAGACGCCGTGGAAGAACGCCCAGGCGGCTTCACAGGCCTCGATCGCCGTCTCGGTGGTTTCGCGGAACACAGGGAAGACGAAACGGTAGCGGGACAGGACCGGGGTAAAGATCCAGGCCCGGAAGCGTCGGCGCCGGCCCAGCGCGTCGGGCGCCAGGTGCGTCATCCAGCCGGTGTCGAGCTGGACCTCTTCCCCGGGGCCGCAGTCAGCCAGCGGGATCGTCGGCGCGGCGCGGCCCCAGTCGAGTGCCTCCAGGGCGAAGCGTCGGAGCGTGGGGTAACTGATGAGCACACCCTGGCGCCGGAGCAGCGTGCGGATCTTGGACAGCCGCACGTCGGCGCGCAGGTACCGCTCGATGACGTCGCGGTGGGCCACGCACGCGGCCCAGCCGTCGCCATGGGGGCGCCCCGTGCCCGGCTGGACGGCGCTGACGACCGCGGCGAGCAGGCCGTCGTCCAGCTGGTCGGGACTGGCGACGATCGTCAGCCCGTGCGCCTGCGCGGCGCCCAGGTACCGCCGGACCGTCTTGACGTTCAGGCCCAGCTGGGCGGCGATCCGCTTCTTGCGGACGCCGGTCAGCCAGAGCCGCAGGACCTCTTTGACCTCGAGCATCGTGACCTCGCGATAGGCCATGCACCCCTTCTGGCCCAGCGGGGGCCGAGAGGGTCATAGCCCGAGGTCACGCAAGGGGGGAAAGCTTTTGAAAACCCCTCAGGTCCCGGGGTCCCATGCTTCTGAACAATTCAGGCCGAAAGGGTCCCTACCTTCTGAAAACCGACAGTGCGGAGGTGGAGCCGATCCTGGGCGAGGGGCGGGCGCAGGAGATACCGACACTATGCGGACCGGGGAGTTATGCGGACCTCCGGGACCATTTGGTCGTCGCCTTCATGGGTTGACCGCGTCGGGACTCCGCATAACCGTGGGGGTGCGCAGGGCGGCGATCAGTCGGTCGGGCGGCCGGAACTTCCCCGGCCGCAGCGCCGGCGGCGTCATCGCCGCGAGCGCCTCGAGCTTCTCCGTCGGGTCGGCCTGCAAGTAGATGTCGGTGGTCTGCGTGCTGGCGTGGCCGAGCCACAGCGAGACCTTGCGCAGGTCGCGCGTCGCCTGCAGCGTGTTGAGCGCGCAGGTGTGCCGCAGCACGTGCGGCGAGACACGCTTGGCCCGGAGCGACGGGCAGCGCGCGGCGGCCGCTGCGACGTGCTTGGTGAGCACGCGCTCGAAGCCGGAGCGCGTCATGGGCTGGCCCCAGGCGTTGAGGAACAGCTCCGGGGCGGGCGCGTCGCCGCGCACGGCAAGCCAGGCGCGGATCGTGTCGCCCACCGACTTCCACAGCGTCAGGGCGCGCTCGCGGCGTCCCTTGCCGCGCACACGCACGTCGACGTAGCGGCCGGTGAACTGCACCTCGTCCAGGCGCAGGCCGACGAGCTTTGAGACGCGCAGGCCGCCCGCGAGCCCCAGCAGCAGCATGGCGCGGTCGCGGAGGCCGAGGCGCGTGGTCGGCTCCGGCGCATCGAGGAGCGCGCGGTGCTCCTCGACGCTGAGGTGCCGCACGATCCGCGTGTCGGTCCTCTGCGCGGGGATGGCCCGAACGCGTCGGACCTGATCGAGCGTCGACGGCACGCGGTACTCGACGAACCGCATGAAGGAGCGGACGGCGGCCAGCCGGGCGTTCCTCGTGCGCGGGGCGTTGTGCCGCTCCTGCTGGAGATGGTCGAGGAACTGCAGCACGAGGGGCGCGTCGAGTTGCTCCAGCGCGAGGTCGGCGGGCGCCACGCCGAGCGCTCGGCTCATGAACTGGAAGAGGAGCTGAAAGGCGTAGGCGTAGGTGTCGCACGTGTGCGGGCTGGCCCGCCGGTCCACGGCGAGCCGCTGCTGGAGGAACGCGGTGATGTGTGGAGCGATCGGCGTCATCGGACACCTCCTTCGAGGAACCGCTCACACGCATGGGCGACGCCCTGCATCAGCTGCGGCGTCGCGTGCAGGTACCAGCACGTGTCGGCGAGGTTGCGGTGGCCGAGGTCGATCGACAGCACGCGCATGCGCCAGCCGACGGGGCTCCCGCCGTGCGGACACGCCTCCAGGGCCCGCACGGCAAAGGTGTGGCGGTTATGCCGGGCCCGGCATTATGGCGCAGGACGTGGGTCCCCCGGGACGGCGCCCGAACGCCGGCGCGCCCGATCGCGCGACAGACGACATCGCGCACGCCGCTCGAGCGAATCGGGTGGATGGGAGGGCGTGCGGTCAGGAAGACGTGGTCCGTGGCGGCGGCGGGACGCTCGGCCGTGAGATAATCGAGCAGCGCATCGCCCGCGTCCTGAGGCAGCGGCAGCCGTGTCTCGCGCCGCCTCTTGCCGACGACGCGGAGACGTCCCCGCCCCCACTCAATGTCGCCGAGCCGGAGCGCGACGACGTCACCCGCGCGCAGACCCAGGCGGGCGAGCAGCAGCAGCATAGCGCGATCGCGCCGCGCCACGGGGCTGGGGCGATCACAGGCCTCGAGGATGCGCTCCACATCGGCATCCGGGAGGTCGCGGGGGAGCGTGGCCAGCCGCCACGTGGGCATCGTGGGAACGGCATCGACGAGGTCTGGCGAGCACCGACCGTGCGCGACGAGCCACCGCAGGAAGCATCGGACGATGGTCGTGACCCAGCCGGCCGACGCGGGCGCGTGCTGCCGGATGTACTCGAGCACGAACCGGCGCACGCCCGCGGCATCGAGCCCGGTGGGATCGTCGCCCACGGTGGCGAGCAGGGCCTGGACCACCGGCACCGAGCGGGCCATCGTCGTGGCGGCCAGGCCGCGCCGGTCGCGCATCCACACGCCGTACTCGGTCACCAGCGGCGGACGGGTCGCCTCCGGCGCGGACGTGGTCACGACGTCCGTGTCGCGCAGGTACCGCAGGAACGCGTGGATGCGGAACGGCACCCGCTTGTGGCCCCTGCGCTTGCTGCCGCGGCATCGGCACCGGGGCAGATGACGCACAAAACGCGCGAGCAGATCCTCGTCGAGATCCACGATGGCAACGCCCCGCCGCGCGGCCCACTGGCCCAGGTGGTCGGCGGCGTACAGGTAGACGCCGCCCGTCTCGGACGAGTAGCCGTCGGCGCACATGGACTCCGCGAAGCCGTCGAGAAACGGCCCCGCAGGCCCGCTGCGGAGACGGTGCAGAGTGAGGGGGTTCTTGAAGCAGCGCTCGAGCACGGTGTCCGCCTTGGGCCGAAGCCCGGTGAATGGGGACCCCAGCGTGCCCGAATTATGCGGCCCGGGTCATCCCCTCCGAGGTGGCCGAAGCCGCGGCATTCTCAGCGTTCCTCCCGACCACGTGGGCGCCGGGTCCGCATAACTCCCCGGTCCGCATAGTGCCGCTTATGCGGAGCTCCGCATAACCGGCAGACCTGCTCCAGGCGCGCCCGGTCGTTGGAACTCGGCGGTACCGCGCGAGGGCCTCGTCAGCGCGCTCACGGATGAGCCGGCATTCCTCGGCGTGCACGTAGGTCGTGATGATCCCTTCCCCACGCCCGCCAAGGCAGTCGAACTGGGCCGCCAGCAGCTCGCCCCGGTTACCCGCGGTGATGAGCACGGGCGGGTGGGCGAGATACACCATTCCCGCTAGACGACCCGGTCCCGCGCGCGGCAAGCGCCCCAGCACTGCGGCGGCCGATCGGAGGTCCAGCGGGCGAACCGACACGATGTCACTGAAGAAGACCCTAGGAGGCTCAGCGGCAAGATGGCAATCATCACGGGAGGAGCACACGGGATGGGTGAAAGCGAGGCGAGCTGGTGGATCGCCGGCGGCGGCATGGCCTTTGGCTGGCTGACGATCACGCCGGTGGTTATCGCCCCTTCCAGCTCGGCTCTCGCTTGGCGAGAAATGCGTCCATCCCTTCGGCTTTGTCTTCGGTCGTCGTGAGGATCGCTCCGTACGTCGCCTCCAGGGCCAGCCCTTCCTCGAGCGGCATCTTCAGGCCCTCGTGAACGGCCCGTTTACCGTAGCGGACGGCCAACGGCGCCCGCGATGCCAGCACCTCAGCAAGCTCCCGGGCGGTCTCCCAGAGCTTGTCCGGCGGCACGACCCGATTGAGAAGGCCGATCTCGTATGCCCGCGCGGCTGAGATCGGCTCACCGGTCAAGACCATCTCCATGGCCAGCCCCTCGCCGGCGATCCTGGCAAGCCGTTGCGTCGCGCCATAACCCGGGATGACTCCGAGTTTGATCTCCGGGACCCCGAACCTGGCCCGGGTCGAAGCCACGCGCAGGGTGCACGCCAGGGCCAGCTCGCAGCCCCCGCCCAGTGCCCACCCGTCGATGACGGCGATCGTCGGCTGCGGCAGCGTCTCGAGCCGGCTGAGCCACGCCTGGCCACGCTGGCACAGGTCGAGGCCAGCGGGACCGCGTACCGTCCGGAGCTCCTCGATGTCGGCCCCCGCAGCGAACGCCCGCTCGCCAGCGCCGCCTACCAAGACGACACGTATGCCCGGGTCGGCAGCAAGCTCGCCCAGATAGCCATCGAACGTCTCGATGACCTCGGCGTTGAGCGCGTTGAGACGCCCTGGCCGATTGACGGTGATCGTCGCGATCTGGCCGGCTCGCTCGAGCCTGACGACGCTCATGACTGCACGCCGGCACCGTACGGCAGGAACTTGATCAGATGGTCGCCCACGAGGACCACCTCGCCGTTCTGGTTCAGCACCTTGAGGCTTGCGTGTGTCCGCTGGCGTTCGCGATCGATGCGGACGATCTCGTAGATCACGCGGATCGTGTCGCCGAAGAATACCGGCTTGACGAAGCGAAGGCGGTCGTAGCCGGCGGCCACGCCGTCGATCTTGTGCTTAATGCCGAACATGGCGGCCGCGGCAGAGGTGAAGCCGACGATCAGGGCGCCTTGCGCAATACGCCGGCCGTATACCGATGCCTGCATGTACCGCTCATTGACATGGTTCGGTGAGAAGTCACCGGTGATGCCGGCGAACAGGTACACGTCACTCTCACTGATCGTCTTCTCGAGGGTCACGCCATCGCCGACCTTGATGTCGTCGATCGATGCGCGGACACTGTCTGGGCTTTCCGCGACCATGTTCAGCCTCCCTTATCCGAGCGACCCGTCCGCTCGAAGCGCAAAGATCTCTTCATCCTGGTATCCTGCTTCCCGCAGAATCTCCTCCGTCTGCTCCCCGAGCAGCGGTGCCGACCGCAGCGCGATCGTCTTGACGGCCGAGAGCCGCAGAGGGTTCCCGACGGTTTTGACCTTTCCGTGGACCGGATGCGTGAACTCCACGAGCGTGCCGTTTGCTTCCAGCTGCGGGTGGCGGAGCGCCTCGTCCAGCGTCAGGACTGGCGCACAGAGCACGTCCTGCTCGTCGAGCCGCTTCAGGCACTCGTCGGTGCTGAGCCGCGCGAAGCCCGCCTCGAGCAGGGGCCAGAGCAGATGCCGGTTCCGCATTTGATTCGCGAGGCCGTCGAACTCAGCACGCGCTGACAGGTCTTCGAGGCCGAGAGCCCGGCAGATGTCGGCAAGAGGGTTGGGGCGAAACACACCCACGACGGTCACCGCACCGTCGGTCGTCTGGAACGTTCCGATCAGGTACTGCGTCACCCAGTTGACCTCGCGCTTCCGCAACAGCCACTGGGTCGCCTCTTGCATCTGCATCGCCACCATCGTGTCGAGCAGCGAGACGTGCAGTTTCTGCCCCTGGCCTGTGCGCTCGCGGTGAAAGAGCGCGAGGAGAATACCCTGAGCGAGAATCATGCCCGCCGAGAAGTCGCCGAGGGCCGTGGGATAGAGCTGCGGGCGGCCGTCCGCATCCGGGTTTCGCGAGACGGCGCCCGACAGCGACTGGGAGAGCAGGTCCTGGCCGGCCTTGCGCATGAGCGGGCCCGAATCGCCAAAACCGGAGCCGCAGGCGTAGATCAACCGTGGGTTGTCCTGCCGTAACGTCTCATAGCCGAGTCCCAGCCGCTCCGCGACGCCTGGCCGGTAGTTGTGAACGAACACATCGGCTCCGCGAATGAGCCGGCGGACGGCCTCGATCGCCGACGGCCTGCGAAGATCGAGCGCGATGCTCCTCTTATTGCGGTTGAGGCTCATGAAGTATGCGCTCTCGCCGTGGGCCTCGGCGATGAAGGGATCGGTGGTGCGGCTGATGTCACCCACGCCGGGCCGCTCAACCTTGATGACGTCGGCGCCGAAATCACCGAGAATCTGCGTGGCACACGGGCCGAACTCAACCTGCGTAAAATCGATCACCCTAATGCCGCTCAGTGGAAGGGACGACGTGCTCACTTGGCTCGCTTTCTCCGGGATCGTTCGCGGCCGCCAGTCATGGGCGGCGGCTAGAGATTCTTGAATGTCCCGTTACGGATGGTCACGAAGAATAGCGTCCCCGGGCCCCAGCCGTCGTGGTCGGTCTTGGAGAACTGGATCGGACCCGCCGCGTAGCCTTTCACGGGGCCGATGCTCTCCATCGCGTCTCGCAGCGCCGCGCCGGTGGTCGCTCCGCTCTGCAGAGCCGCCACCACGCCGGCCATCGCGTTGGCCCCCAGCAGAGCGCCGAAGCCCGTCACCCCCCCGTGGTCCTTCATCAGCGCGAAGAGCTCGGCGAGGGGGCCCGGCTCATCGGGGTTCACGAGCGCCGGGGCAATCAAGCTCTCCGCCGCCTTGCCGGCGTTCTTGATGATCTGGCTCTGGACGATGCCCGCCAGTCCATAGACCGGCACGTTCAGCCCGACCTCCTGGACCTTGCGCAGGAAGGCGCCCGCCGAGCCGGTGGATGCCGTGGCCAGGAAGATGGCATCCGGCTTCGCGTTGCGGATCGTCGTGGCGACAGCCGTCAGGTCGGTGGCGGCTTTGGGGGCCGACACGTTCGCGACGATCTGAAGGTCGCCCTTGTCATGCGACAGTTGAGCGAACATCTCGGAGGCCTGCTTGCCGTAGGCGTCCTCTTCCGAGAAGATCGCCGCGCGCTTGTGACCATCAGCCACCATCCGGCTGCGGCTGGCCGGCAAATCGACGGCGATCGGCACCGACATCCGGAACACCCACTTCGAGAACGGTTCGTTGGGGTCGGTCACCGACTGCGTACCGACCATCGGGAAGACCGGCACTTTCTCCCGCATCGCGAGCTCTGCGAAGGAAAGCGTTTCCGAGCCCGTCGTGGCCCCGATGATGGCGATCACCCGGTCGTCGAGAATGACCTGGTTGGCCAGCCGCGCAGCCTCGGTGGGGTTCGTCTTCGTGTCACGAACGATCAACTGGATGGGCCGGCCCTTGATGCCGCCTGCAGCATTGACGCGCTTCGCAACCGCCTCGATAGCGCGGCGCTCTTCGGAGCCGTACGCGGCGGCCGGCCCCGACAGGGCGATGAGCACTCCGATCTTCAGTGGCTCCGCCGCGGCGGCGACCGGCTGCGTCGGCGCTACGACAGCAGCCGTCACGAGGAGGGCCGTCGTCACGGCCAGGAGCGTGCGAACAGTGTTCGTCATGACTACTCCTTTTCCGGGGCCTCTGGGCCCCTGCTGCGGGTGAGGTACGTCTTGCCGATCCGTTCCCGGTCCCGAAGCGCCTCACGGCCACCCTCCAGCGCCGTCTGGCCCGCCACGATCAGCACGAAGCGGTCGGCAACCTGCTCGACCAGCGTGTGGTTTTGCTCGACGAGAAGCACTGGCAGCCGGCCGGCGCGCAGCCCGAGCAGCACGGATGCCAGCGCCTCCACCACCTTCGGCGCGAGGCCCTGTGCGGGCTCGTCGAGCAGCAAAGCCAACGGGCGCCCCACGAGGCCCTTGGCGATCGCGAGCATCTGCTGTTCGCCCCCGCTCATCGAGCCGGCCGCCATGCGCCATCGCTCGCGGAGGATCGGGAAGAGCTCGAGCGCCTCTTCGATCGCTGCCGCCCGCTGGGCCTCGGGCGACAGGCGAGCGCCCAGCCGGATGTTCTCCGCCACGGTCAGGGTCGGGAAAAGGCCGCGATTGTCGGGGACGGTCGCCAAGCCGATGCGCGCCCGCTGATAGGCGGGCTTGCCGGTCAAGCGCCGGGGGCCGAGGTAGACGTCCCCTGTGCCGTTGATCACCCCGCCGATGGAGTGCAGGAAACTCGTCTTCCCGGCACCGTTGGGTCCGATGAGGGCGACGATTTCGCCGGGGTTGACCGTGATGCTGATGCGTCGGCAGACGATAAGCGGCCCGTACTGCGCCGTGATGTTCTCGCACCGCAAGTTCGACTCCGACACGGGGGGCGATTCGATCGCGGGTTCAGGCAACGCTGTGCGCTCCCAGGTAAGCAGCGATGACGCGTTCATCAGCGACCACGACGGAGGGCCGGCCACTTGCGATCACCCGCCCGTTGACCAGCGCGATCAGCTCTTCGCCAAGATCGGCCACAAACGGGACGTTATGCTCGACCAAGAGCACGCCGATGCCTCGCTTCGCGGCAGCTCGAATGGCCGCCGCAAGCAGCAGCCGGTCGTGATCGTCAAGCCCGGCTGCCGGTTCGTCAAGGAGCAGATACTTGGGGTTGCCGGCGAGCGCGCGCGCCACTTCCAGAAGCCGTAGCCGAGCCAGAGACAACTCCCCCGCGCGCACATGCGGGTCGGCCACCAGCTCGAACTCCTCGATCAGGTGCCTGGCTTGGGTCCGTATACGCGCCTCCTGCTGCCGGACCTCGGGTAAGCCCAGAAAGGCACCGACGAAGCCCTGCCGGATCGTCGGGTAGAAACCGACGAGGACAGCATCGAGGGCGCTGGCATCGAGATCGAGGCGCGGGGTCTGGAAGGTGCGGCCGATGCCAAGGCGTACCCGCTGGTCGGGCCGCAGATCGGAGATGTCCTCCCCGTCAATGAAGACCCGGCCGTCCTGCGGGCGGAGGATGCCCGTGATGGAGTTGAATAGGGTTGTCTTGCCTGCACCGTTGGGCCCAACCAGGCCGACGATCCGGCCTGCCTCGACGCTGATCTCGACGTCCTCGAGCGCTCGCAGCCCGCCGAATTGCACTCCGACTCGGTCGACAGTCAGCGCCATCTCCCGCTCCTGACCGTGTCCGATGCCTGATTGTCGGCTCCACCGACAGTCAGTGGGGCCGGCGCCAGCCCCCTCGGCCCGTTGCGCCGGAAACGGAGTGACAGCAGGCCGTCGGGGAAGAGGAGCAGGACGAGCACGAGGATGGCACCGAAAAAGATGCCTTGCGTCTCAGTGCCCGGCAGAAAGTCGCTGGCCAGAATGAAAATGGCAGCGCCCACGACGGGCCCGAGTACGGTCTTGCGACCACCGATGACCACCATGAAGAGGGCGTTCGCTGATACGTGGATGCCGAGCGAGTCCGGCGCGACGTAGCCGACGTAATGGACGTAGAACCATCCGGCCAGTCCGGCCACGCCGGCAGTGACGGCAAAGAGAATCGCCAGGTCCATTGCGACACTCACGCCCATGGACTCGGCCAAGATGCGGTCAACTCTCACGGTGTTGAGCGCGCGCCCCCGAGCCGTACCGAGGAAGGTGCTGTAGAGGACGACGGCGATGAGTACCAGCAGCCAGATCGCGACGTGTGACCAGAACCGCGACGTCTCGATGCCGGGGAGCCGCGGGATGCCAGACAGTCCGACATACTCGCCGGTGAGCCACCCGCCCCGCTCCACGCCGACCAGGAACACCGTATTGAGGGCCAGTGTTGCGAGTGCCAGCGACAGTTCGGGTAGTCGAAGGATCGGCCGGGCGATGGCAAACGCGAAGGCGGCCGGCATCAAGATGGCGGGGAACACCGATGTGAGTGGTGACCACCCGAAGTGGCTGGCCAAGATCGCGCTCGTGTATCCGCCCATGGCCGCAAACGTTCCCTGGGCGATGGAGATAGTGCCGCCCTGTCCGTACATGAGGCCGAGCGGCAAGGCGATCAGGGCGAGGATCCCGACCGTCGCCGACGTGCTGTACAGAGAAGGTCGAGCCTGCGCGAGGACGGTGACGAGCATAACGCCAACCACGAGGGCCAGCGCCGAGCGATGCCGCCGAAGGAAGCCACGGGGGCCGCTATCGTGGATCACGGCCGTAAGCCCGTGAACGCCGCGCTCGGCATCCGGCCACTGGCCAGCACGATGACGATGAGCGCCGACGGCACCGCGGCCGCCCAACCGCTGGGCAGGTACGCTTGACTGATCGCCTCCACCACGCCGAGCAGCATGCTTCCGGCAAAGGCTGCCGCCGGCCCCTTGCGACCCAGGACGACGGCCGCGCTGAACGCGATGGTCGTGAAGGCGAAGGTTGAGAAGTAGGCGAGCCCGACGGTCATGACGGCGAGGACCCCCGCCACGCCGGCGGTCGTCGCACCGACGACGAATGTGAACAGCTGAGTGCGTCGCACGGCGATCCCCACCAACCCAGCCGCCCGGTCGGAGATCGCGCAGGCCCGCATCTGCAGGCCCAACGGCGTGTACTTGAGGAGCACGGCCAGGCTCGCCATGAGGATGAGGCTGACGGCCAGGTTGAAGGCGCCCTGGTAGGGGATCACGCCGCTGCCGAGCTTCCAGCTGCCCTCGATACGGGGCAGGAAGCGGCTGTCGCTACCCGCCACGGTCAGGAGCGCCGACTCGATGACGATCAGGAAGCCGAACGTGGCAAGCACGATCAGGATCGCGTCCTTTTGGGGCCGCAGGGCATGGAACCCGACGAACGTCGTCCCGACGATAAGCCCCAAGCCTGCAGCGGCAAGGATACCAACGACCGCCCCGAGCGGTAGTCCGAGCATGGCCGCGATCATCCCGGCCGTCACGGCATACGCCCCCGTCGAGACATCGATGACGTCCGTGGTGAGCCAGACGACACTCATCGGCACAGCCATCAGCGCATAGATGCCACCGAGGAAGACGCCGGCGATGATGAACTCAAGGATCAGATCCATCGGAGTGGCTCTGCGACCGCCGGTGTCAGCGGCGTTGCGGCGCGGCCACGAGATGTTCGCGGAGCACAGCCGCCGCCTGCAGGAAGAAACCCTGTCCGAAAAGCGTGGTACCAAACGGCACGCCGGGCCCACCCGGCGGCACGGCAACTCCGGGCACGGCGCCATCCTCGTCGACGGAGCCAGCGACCACTTCGAACGCGCGGAGGGCCGACGGGATGTAGTCCGCGTCGACCACTTTCTGCCTGACGCCCCGTCCAACCGCGTAGGCGTACATCAGGCTCGCCGAGGCTTCGACCTTCGAGTCGGGGTCGTCGAGGATGTGGCGAAGATAGCCCGAGCTGTCCTGGCGCGACCGCATCGCCGCCAGCGCCCTCTGCCCCACCTCCGACGCGGCCTTCGCCCGCGTATGCTCGGGGACGAGATCCAGGAGATCGACGACGGTCGCGATGAGCCAGCCGTTGCCGCGCGCCCAGAGCGTGGACTGGGGGTACGAGTCGGGCACTTCCCGCCACGCGTGGCGGGCGAGATGCTTGTAGGGGTCCACGAGGTGTTTGACGTGGACCTCGAACTGCGTGAAGGCCTCGTCGATGTACTTGGCGCTGCCCGTGATGCGGCCCAGGCGCGCCAAGAAGGGGCACATCATGTAGATGAAGTCGATCCAGAGCTCGGGCCCCTCCTTCCGCGCCCAGAAACCGCCGTCACTTGTGCGTGGCGTCCTGAGCAACGCGTCCGCCTGGCGCTGGGCGGCCGTGAGGTAGCGAGGCTCCTTCGTGCGCTCGTAGAACGCGAGCAGCGGATAGCCCAGGCTGCTCGAGAGCGGCGCCGTTGGCGTGAACGTCGCCACGTGGCCGACGCTCAGCTCGAGCCGGTCGCTGTAGCTGAGGTGCCCTTCAGACGTCTGCGTGTCGACGGCCCGGTCGATCCACCGACCGACAGCGGCGATCGAATCGGAGTCTTCCGATGCGAGGACCCCAGTGATCGCCGGCGCCTTCTCCCAGCAGTCGCGCTCGTACGGGTGCGTGATGGTGTAGCGGATGACTCGCTTGACGACGCCGTCCAACTCGTCGGCCCGCATCGGTTCCTCCTAATCGCGACACAGCGCTGATCGGGTCACCGCGCCCCGGTCCCTCCCTGCCGCAGGGACCTTCGCGCGTACACCATGCCGGCAGACATCCTGACATGTCAAGCCATATTTTGGCTGGTTCCACCATTGTGGTGGCGTGATATTGTTGAATCAGCAATGAGACGCTGATTTTTTGTGGTGTCAGCCATATTACGGCGTTCAACAAGGAGGGGAACCGCGTGGACAGCCTCCAGGTGTCAGACACCGACATCCAGATAATCCGTTGCCTGCAGGATGACGCACGGAGCTCCGTGGCGAAGCTCGCCGGGCGGCTCCGCATGCCGGAGTCGACGGTGCG
The DNA here is from genome assembly GCA_030647435.1 of Candidatus Rokuibacteriota bacterium. Classification (NCBI taxonomy): domain Bacteria; phylum Candidatus Rokuibacteriota; species Candidatus Rokuibacteriota bacterium. The sequence continues at coordinate 47,536 of JAUSJX010000152.1, read as the reverse complement.
CCATCGTCTCAATGCGCTCCTCCGGCATGGCCTCATCGAGTTCGTGGCCATGACCAACCCGCTCCGGCTCGGGTTTCAGATCTGGGTCATCCTCGAGATCGAGGCGCAAATCCCGAAGATCCGGTCCGTCGCGAACCGTCTCGCCGCCGTGCCAGAGATCTATTTCGTGGGTGTCACCACCGGCAACTACAACGTCTTCGCCGCTGCTGTGTTCCGTTCGAACCACGAGCTCGTGGACTTCATGACGCGCCGGCTCGCCGGGATTCCCGGGATCGTGCGGACGACGACGGCGAACATCGTCGACGTCGTCAAGCGCACCATCGAGTTCCGCCTACCAGCCACCCCGCGCCGTCCACTCGCGGCGCCCGGATCCCGCCGCGCGCGCCGGGTGCTGCCCTCGAACGGCAAGAATGGGACCTGAATCCGGGTCTCAGGCGTGGCTGCGATGAGGACGGCCCCACCCGCGGCACGGCAGCTTCGCGCTCAAGCCCCTGCGCAAGGACGTGGGCCTGGCCACTGAGCTCGCGCGCGAGTACCACGTGCCCCTGATGATCGCCGCGCTCGCTGAGCAGCCGCCGGCGGCGGGCGCGCATGCTATCCTGACGGCCACCATGCCAGACCGATTCTCTACGAGGCCCCGCGGCTACCCGGCCCCGCGTCGAGGCCCTGGCCCATAGGAATTATAGGGTCCTACAGCCTTCTTGCTGCCTGGCGCCTAGCCCGTTGGTCTCGCCCGCGGACCTACTCCGAATCTCAGTTTGTTTCCACGCCTCCTTGACAAGGCCTCTCATGCTGTACTAGCGTGGGCTTGAATCGATGAAGATTTTCGAGGTCCTGTGATCTGTCATGCTTGAGTGGTGTCTTATAATAGCTGAAAAGGACGACCCCATACCGTCGCAAGCGGGGTTTCTGGCATCCGATGCCTCGGCCACTTCCCGGCGGCCGTGCATCAGTTACCGTCGCGCCCCCATGCGGCGGCGCTGCACGCTGATAAACATCAATCGCCAAATGAGAGCTACGCTGACTTCTTGCTTCACCGAGAGAGAGGGAGCATCACGATGATCGCATTTCATGGCGTCTTCCCCGCCATCATTACGCCTATGACGCCGGAGGGCAAGCTGAACGAAGCGGTCCTTCGCGAGGTGATGGAGTTTAACATCCAGGCCGGTGTGCATGGTTTCTGGGTTGCCGGTGGCACCGGGGAGAGCGTGCTGCTGGACGATGAAGAGAACATGCGCATTGCTGAGATCGCGGCTGACCAAGCGCGTGGCCGAATAACCAATATCATGCATGTTGGGGCGCTGACCACGGCCCGGGCGGCCAGGATGGCAGAACATGCCGCGCGGGTGAATATCGATGCCATCTGTTGCGTGCCGCCCTTCTTTTACAAGCCCAGCGACGCGGCGGTTGTCGAGCATTATCGGGTCATTGCCGCGGCGGCCAACCTGCCTTTCTTCGTCTACAATCTGCCACAGTGCACTGGCACGGAGATCACCCCAGAGTTAATGCGGAAGATTCAAGAGCGTGTTCCTCAATTAGCTGGTTTGAAGCATTCGGCCTTGACTCTCTCGTACGTGCGCGACTTCACCAAGATGGGGCTGGCCTGCATCATCGGGAACAGTGCGCTCATGCTCCCGGCCTTGACGCTGGGCGCCACTGGCTGCATCGATGGTCCGCCTAATATGGCGCCTGAGTTCTGGATCGAGATCTGGCATGCGTATCAGGCCGGCGATCTCAAACGAGCCGAAGATGCGCAGGACCGGGCCACCGAAGTGACGAATCTGGTACGACGGTTTGGCCTCCATGCCACCACCAAGGTGGTGCTGAGCGCGCGACTTGGTATCGACTGCGGTAATCCGCGTCCTCCAGGGCTGCCACTGACGGCTGAACAATGCCAACAAGTGCTCACGAGAGCCGCCGAGCTGGGCCTGGCCCGAGCCACTGTCGGTGCTCACTAGAGCCAGGCTGGGCGTACTAGCGTTGATGTTGCGTGTGCCCCCCTCTCGGAGGGGGACAGGGTCCATCACGGCTCCACATCGGGCGGGGAACCCCCTCACACAGGAGTCACGACATGTCCGAGCGGGAAACAATCACTGAACCGGCCAGGGAAATCCCGGTCTTTCGGAAGTGCGACGTGTTGGTCGTTGGTGGTGGCCCCGCGGGCAGCGCCGCCGCCGCTTCGGCAGCCCGCATGGGTGCAGATACTGTCCTGGTTGAACGGTACGGTCACCTAGGTGGTATGTCTACAGGGGGATTTTGCCTCTGGATTGATCGGATGACCGGCTGGGATGGGCAGCAGGTGATCGCGGGATTTGCCAACGACTTGCTTGACCGTCTGCAGGGGGAGGCGTTGCTGGGTCCTCCGGCCAATATCTGGGGCTCAAAGGACCCGCAGCTCGTCGAGTACTGGCAAGATCGCCATGCCGCGTTTCACGGCACCATCACCTGGTCGCCGACCATCGATCCTGAAATGCTCAAGATTGCCTCGTTTGATCTGTTGGGGCAGCGGGGCGTCAAGCTGCTCATGCACTCTTGGGCCGTCGCCCCGATACAGGAGGGCCATGCGCTGCGTGGCGTGATCTTCGAGAGCAAGGCTGGGCGGCAGGCGCTCCTCGCGAAGGTCGTGATTGATGCGACCGGCGACGGCGATATCTTTGCCCTGGCCGGTTCAGAGTTCGCCACCGACGTCGTCGAAGAAGACATTCACCACATGATGAACGTGGCGTTTCTCTGGGATGGTACGGATATGCAGCGCTATCTGGACTTCCGCCGTGAGCACCCAGAGGAGTTTCGCGCCATTATGCAACGCGGACAGGAGTTCGCCGTGCACGATCGGCCCCATGCCATGCCACGCAACGATATGGCCTTGTTCATGGGGCCCCGCTTGAAGGGGTACAGCTGCCTCGATATTGAAGACTTGACCACCGTCGAGATCGAGTCTCGTAAGCGCATGTTGACCATGCTCGACTTCTATCGGCGCCACGTGCCGGGCTTTGAAAATGCCCGGGTCATGCAGACAGCTCCGCAGATGGGTGTACGCCACAGCCGCAGGCTGAGGGGAGTGGCCAAAATGACGCGCGACGATTGGATGACGGGCAAGCTCTACGATGATGAAATTGCTCTCTCCCCGCCTCCCAATCCCCGCCATCCCAACGTATCAATCCCGCTGGGATGCATGATACCCGCGAGTCTCGACAACCTTCTGGCTGCAGGCCGGAACCTGTCGTGTGATCCGGTCACGCACATCTTTATGCGCGAGGTGCCCAATTGCTGGGCTATGGGGCAGGCCGCCGGGGTTGCTGCGGCCGTTGCCGTCAGCGCCGGGGTGCGCGTGCGCGACGTTGATGTGCATGCGGTGCAACGCCAGTTAGTGAGAGAGGGTGTGGCGCTGCACAAGGAAGTGGGAGGCTCGATTCGCCGGGCGGACGTTGTCACGAATCAAGTCGTCGCCATGGGAGGTTTGTGAGCAGAGCTCTCATGAGTCATCCCCTGGCTCTCGCCGCCCGGGGGAGGATGCGAGCACTCCGCCCGCCGCTCTGTTGCGCCAGCACCGCACACGTTGAGGCGATGTCCAGCCGACGGCCCCGCGCCTCCACCATGGCGACTACGGTCTCCAGCGGGACGCGCCGACCAGACCAGCCAACTCGCCCATGTCTAGCGCACACCGAGCGCGCTGGCCTGCAATCGCCGAGCGGGAGTGGACCGCAGGCGTGTCATCACTGGATATCCCAGCTCAAGAAGAGGGGGCACGGATGGATGGCTCATTAATCACCGACGCCATGCGGGATATGATCGGGAGGTGGCAGGGAGAACCACATGTCGGCGGCCAGGTCCACCTGGACGATATCCGCAGGTTCGCCAAAGCGGTTGGCGATAACAACCCTCTCTGGCTCGACGTGGACTACGCCATGGGAACGCGCTGGCGAGGCATCATCGCACCACCGACTTTCGTCGATCGCTTCACGCCGTTCTATGTCTTGGCCGATGATAATTCCCAGGGCTATCTAGGAGGGCCGCTCCCCATCACGCGGCCCTTCAAGCATGGCTTCAGCGCTGGTGACGAATACGAGAGCTTCAGACCTGTGCGGCCCGGCGATTTCATCACGCTCACCACCAGGCTGGATGACGTCTTTGAAAAGCAGAGCCGCCCAGGCATAGGCCGCATGCTGTTGCTGAGATATGTCAAGGCGTACCGAAACCAGCGGAACGAGGTCGTGTCGGTGTGTCGATGGACGTCCGTGTGTTACGAGGGCCCGCCCGAGGGAGAACAGATTCCTGACACGTCCCAAACGCCAGCGCGCGCGCCCGCCATCGTCAACCCTGTCTCGCCCACCATCGAGACGGAAGAGCAATGGGCCGCGCAAGAGTCTTTCGAAGATGTGAAGGAGGGATGTGAGCTGCCATCGCTGAGCAGACTGCAAACGCAGAAGCGTTTTGTTCGGTATGCCCAGGCCAGCAATGATCTTTCAGACATCCACTATGACTATAAACTTATGCGGTCGCGCGGGATGCCCGACGTCATAGGACAGGGCGCGTTGAGCGCGGCGTACATTGCCAACATGGTGACGAATTGGTGTACCCCGGACGGCTTTCTGAAAAAGCTCAGTGTCCAGTACCGGCACTACAGCTTTCCGGGAGACGTGTTAACCACCAAAGGCGTGGTGACCAGTAAGCTACAGGAGCATGGCGACAACCTTGTGGCATGCGATGTCTGGGCCGAAAACCAGTACGGCCGTAAGGTGACGATTGGACAAGCAGTGGTCAGCCTGCCCGCACGCGAAAGGTGACCGACGAGGCGCCGTGGAGGCACAATATGGTCGGGCGGCAGGTCCGAATCAACGATTGCCCGAGCATCGACGCAGGGACCCGTGGGAATCATCCTATTATAAGCAGACAGTCCTGGGCATAGTGGCCCAGTAATGGAAGGAGGAGCGCGCGTGGCACTGCCATACGAAGGCGTGCGCATGCTTGACTTTACACAGTTGGAGCAAGGTCCTTCCGCCACTCAGGTCATGGCGGATTTCGGGGCAGACGTGATCAAGGTAGAGCGCATCGATGCCGGAGAGATTGGCCGCCGACAGATGCCGCAGATTCACGGCATGAGTTTCTACTTCTTGGCCAACAACCGTAACAAGCGCAGCCTGAGCCTCGACCTCCAGCAGCCAGAAGCCAAGGCGATTATCTACAAGCTCGTCAAAGCCGCTGATATTGTCGCGTCCAACTTTCGCCCAGGAGTCATGGATCGCCTGGGACTCGGTTACGAGAAGTTGAAGGCGATCAATCCCCGGATCATTTGGGCTGCTGCCTCCGGCTATGGCCTGACAGGTCCGTATGCGAAGCGTATTGGACAGGATCTGCTGGCCCAAGCTATGGGGGGACTGATGTCGATGACGGGCGAACCGGACGGTCCCCCCACCGCGACCGGTACCTGGATAGCGGACTATCTGGGTGCCATGTTGTTCGCGCAGGGCATGATGGTGGCGTTGGCTGCCCGGGAAAAGACCGGGCGTGGCCAGATCGTCGACTCTAACCTCCTGAACGGCATGATCGCCAGCCACCTCCAGGAGAACGCTGCCGTTCTCAATGTGGGCCAGAAGTACCCAAGACCCCCGCGCGGCGGCGGGCATGCGGGAAGCGGCCCGTTGTACGGCGTCTACGAGTGCAAAGCCGGCAAGTACTACGCCCTCATGGGTGTATTCGTCGACAACCCCCTCGACCAGCTCAGCAAAGCCCTTGATATCCAGCCCTCGCTCGCCGAGGATCCACGCTGGAAGGGCGTTGACATGAGAAGCGACGAAGCGTGGCAGCTCAGGCCCCTTTTGGAGAAGGCGTTCAAACAGTTCACCCGGGAGGAAGTCGAGAAACGATTTGCGGAGCACGATCTACCTCCCGGCCGTGTGTACGATCTCGACGAGGTCTTCCAGGATCCACAGGTGGTGCACAACGATATGGTGCTCACGGCCTCGCACCCGGCCTATGGACGCGTCAACCTGACCGGATTCCCCGTCAAGCTCTCCGAGACTCCGGCCACCTTGCGCCTACCGCCACCCACCGTGGGTGAGCACAACCTGGAGGTCTTGCGCGAGTGCGGGTACTCTGGCGAGGAGATCCGAGCTCTGCAAGCCCGGGGTGTGGTCGGCTCCGAACACCTCAAGTCGGCACCCCACGGCGCCGCCGCCTGACTCGCGGGTCACCGTGGCGAAGCTTCGCTCTGGTGTACCCGTGTGCCGTTCACTAACGCTCGGAGTCATCCTTTCAACCCGGTCCTGCTCATCCCCTTGATAATAAAGTCCTGGGCAAAGAAGAAGACCAGCAGAGGAAAGAGAACTGCCACCATCACGGAGGCCATGACCACTCCGTAGTCCATAGACGCGTACGACGAACGAAATTGCACCAGAGCCATGGGCAACGTCATCATATCGTCGCTCGAGACCACTATCAACGGCCAAAGAAAGGAATTCCAGTTCGTGATGAAGGAGAATATGGCCAATGTTGCCAAGGCTGGCTTGCTGAGAGGAATGATGATCCGCAGGAAGATATAGAAGTAGCCCGCCCCATCGACGAGCGCGGCTTCCTGCAGTTCCTTGGGAATACTGACCATAAACTGCCGAAGAAGAAATACCCCAAACGCGTTGCCGATACCTGGTAGCACGAGCGCCATATAGGTGTCCAACCAGTTCATCTTGTACATGAGAAGATATAGCGGGACCATAAGCGTGTCAGAAGGCACCATGATGCTGGAAAGGACCACAAGGAACAGAAAATTTCTGCCTCTAAACTCGAGCCGGGCAAAGACAAACGCGGCAAAGGAGCTCGTGGTGAGGACCAACAATGTATAGGACACGGCCGCAATCAGGCTGGTCTTGAAGGAGTTGAAGATGTTGACTGCTCGTGCCGGGTCGATTAACTCATGGTAATTCGCTAGCGTGGGTGGGTTGGGTATCCAGCTCACCCGGGGCGTGAGGATCGTCCATTCATGCTTCAGCGAGGTCACGAGCATCCAGAGGAGCGGCGCTCCCCACAGCAGAGCCAGCAAGACCAGGAGGACGAAGAAGGGAGTCGCTTTTATCCCTTTGAGCGCCTTGCTGCGCGCAGTGGTGGTTGACACGCGGCCGAGTCCTTGACGCCGGAGGTGCAGCATGGTGGGTCCCCTTACGGGTTATCGGTCATAGGCGCTCGAGAGACGGAGATATCTGAGCTGAAACAGGGAGAAAGAGAGAATAAGAAAGAACAGAATCCAGCCGATAGCCGAGCCCGACCCGAGGTTGTAATAGGAAAACGCCGTTTCATACAAATACTGGAGCAACACCCGAGTGCTGCCGTAGGGGCCCCCTTGGGTGACCAGATATACTTGGTCGAACATGCTGAAAGTGGCGATGAGTCGGATGATGATCACAAATACCATCACCGGGCGGAGAAGGGGAAGGGTGATATAGCGAAAGCATTGCCAGGATCCGGCTCCGTCGACACGGGCGGCCTCATAGAATTGATCCGGGATATCCTCTATGCCAGCTAAGAAGACCACCGTGGCGAGTCCCACACGCCACCAGACGGTGATGAGAACAATGACACAGATGGCGACGACGGTGCTCGTTTCCAAGGAAAACGACTGAATCCCGAGCTTGCCAAGGTAGTAATTGACGAGTCCAGAAGGCAAAAAGATAAATTGAAAGAGTATGGCCGTTGCCGCACCGCTGATGAAGTAAGGGGTGACGAAGACGGCTCGAAAGAGAGCTTTCCCTTTGAGGGGATAACTCAACAAGAGGGCAAGGCCGAGGGCGACGATCACGACCACCGGGACATTGAGAGCGACGAAAAGGAGTGTGTTTTTTAGGCTGGTGAGAAACACAGGGTCATGGAGAAAGAGGTTAATATAGTTTCTGAATCCCACGAAATTACTGGTCCCCTTTATGAGGTGATAATCGGTGAAGCTGAGATAGAACCCGTGCAGGAGAGGCCAGACGAAGAGAAGCAAGAAGGGGATAGCGAAGGGAAGTAGGAAGAGAAAGGGGAGGATGTCTGTCGTGCGGAGCTTGATTCTTCGTCGCTCGATCTTGTCTCCGGTCATCGGCAGAGTGACGTCACGATGCTGTGCCATAGTCGACCCCTGAAAGCGGGCGGAAGGGGGAAGGGCCCAGCGGGGCTCTCCCCCTTCGCGTCCGCGTCATCAGCGCGGCTAGTGTCTCCTGAGGTTATTTTGCCAGAGCGGCGTTTACGCGTTTCTCGGCGGTGGTTAACACCTCTTTGATGGGGATATCGTTCCGCCAGATAGCCTTGGAGAACTCGGCGAAGAAGATATCCTCTGCCTCACGCATTGCTTCTACGGCTGGCAGGAAGCGGATATATTTCTGTTGTTCCGTCCAGAGAACCAATGTCGTGATCTTCGGGTCACGCTGTTCGCGTGCCCAGGCCTCGATCGGCTTACTGATGGTGCCATACGCGGGGAACCAGAGCTTATTGCCCTCTTTGAAGAACCAGGCGGTGAACTTCAAGGCCGCTTGAAACTGCGCTTTGTCTTCCGATCTCCGAATCGGGTAGATCCAGACATGGTTGCTGCCGTAGATGCTCTTCACTTTGTCAAAGATCCAGGGAATCTTGGCCACATCGAAATGGGTTCCCTTCTCTGCATTCTGCTGCAACATCTTGCTGACTTCCCAGGGGCCATTGATGTGCATCGCCTGGCGGCCGGCATAGAATTCGTCCTGGGGGGCCGTTCCCCGTCCTGGGTCGGGGGGACAGACTTTATACTTGAAGATGAGGTCTCGTCCGAACTGAAGCGCCGCTTCCGCTTCCGGCGTATTGAACGCCGCCTTTTTGCGATCGGAGGTCAGATACTGTCCTCCGTTCTGCCAGATCCAAGTATGATAGTCGGGATGGGTTCGTGTTCGGGGACAAAACCCCCACTGATCGATCTTGCCGTCACCATCTAGATCCCTGGTGAGCTTCACAGCGGCGCTGACGAACTCCTCCCGGTTGGTCGGGGGCTTATTCGGATCCAACCCGGCGGCCTTGAACATGTCCCTGTTGTAATAAAGATTCACGGTACCGGTGGATTCAGCAATGCCGAGTCGCTCACCCTCAAATACCCCCAGGTTCCAGGGCGTCTCGTAGAAATCCGCCTTCTTAATGCCAAGCTTGGCGAGTTCCTCATCCGTCAGACGGTGGATTTTGCCCTTGAAGGCCGGGACCTCCCAGTCATGGAGCGCGAGGAGAGCCGGTGGTGCCCCGGCAACCATCGCGGTCGCCACTTTGGTGGTGAGGTCAGCTCCCCATCCGGGCACGCGAAACGCGACTTCGACATCGGGGCTCTGCTTGTTGAAAGCCTCCACCACCGAGGCCATGACCTTTCCATCCGGTCCGGTGTAATAGGTCCAAAACTCGATCTTGGTCTTTTGTGCCGCCTCGGCGGTCGCTCCCCACACGCCGAGGCAGAGAATACACAAGGCAACAATGGCCGCGTTCTTTCCCATCACTCGGACGTTACTCGTCATGTCGGTTCTCCTTTGCGACACCATCGTACGCACATACCTCTCTCCGCTCTCCTCTGACGATAGAAATGATCTTGCTCTTCGACACCGGGGTCCTCCTCTGTCCCCAGGCGCCTGGTGTTCTTCCTGAGTCCTCGGTGGCTGCGCGAGCCGTTGCCGGCGGCCTCTCCGCGGCCACCGCGCGCGATTGCGAACAGGCGAGGACCTCACTTGGCGTCCTGCGATCGCTCTTCATCTGGTTCCGGACTCGATTCCGACTCGATTCGATCTCTACCCGCACGAAAGCACCTCTTGCGTACAGGAAAAGCAGCGTATTGTCCACAGGAAAATCGGCCGATTCGGACATCGCCCGTCAGCGGCCGGAGGAGGAGGCCAGTAACATTATTGCCCTTTCCAAACTGGCTTCCGCTTCTCCACAAACGCCCGCGGCCCCTCCCTCGACTTCCAGTCCTCTGATTCGCGCAGCTTGGCCCCCACTCGATCGTCGAGGTCCCACGCCCGTATCCCCTGGGTGTCCGGGTATTCAAGGGGCAGATCCAGGCTCTTGGTCACCATCTCCTTAATAATCCGCACTGCGACCGGCGAGTTCTCGTTGACCTTGTCCGCCATCGCTATCGCTTCCTGCATGAGCTGGGCGGGGGGCACCATCTTGTTGATCAGCCCCATCCTCAGGGATTCCTCGGCGGTGATGTGTTCCCCCGTGAGGAGCATCTGCATGGCTAGCTTGGGAGGAATGTGCCGCGGCAGACGATGGACCCCACCGGACCCGGGATAGCCGCCGATGTTTCTGATTTCCGGCATCCCGAAGCTGGCCGTGTGCGATGCGATGGCCATATCGCAGGCCATGGCGATCTCCAACCCGCCGCCCAGGCAGTAGCCGTTGACGGCTGCGATGATAGGTTTCCAGATCTCCCGGTGGACCATCCCGCCTTCTTGGAAACGGGAATCGCTGGCCTCTCTCTTTGAGTTGGTCATCGCCCGCTGCTCTTCCGTCAGCGAGGCCATGGCCTTGATGTCAGACCCGGCACAGAAGGCCTTATCACCCGCGCCGGTCAATATGGCGCTCCACACCTCGGGATCCGCCATGAAGTCCGTCCAGATGTCATAGAGCTCCGCGTTGGCGGCGTAGTTCACCGCGTTCATCACCTGGGGGCGATTGATGGTCACAAACGCGATCCTTCCCTTCTTCTCGTAGAGGGCGTACTCGTATGCCATGGTAACCTCCGTCCTTCCCCAAACGTTGCCGGGGCTGCGACGTTGTGAGCAGCCGGGTTTCGGTCCCTTTGTCTGCCCAGGTGACCCGGTGTCCCTAACCTCTGGCGCGCAAGAGTAGGTCGCGGCGACGTCACCCCCGACGCGTCGAAGTCGTCGGCCGGTGGTTTCCCACCCAGGCGCGGTCGTATACCGACGTGCGTTTAGACGACGTGTTCTTTCTCCAATGCCGCGATCTCTTCCTGGCTGTAGCCGATAGACTTCAAGATCTCCTCGGTATGCTGCCCTAGCGTAGGTGGGGCCGTGCGGACTTGCGCGGGAGTCTTGGAGAGCTTATAGGGTACGCCCGGCAACTTCAGGGGCCCGATCGGGCTTTGCACCGTCACGACCATGTCATTGTGCAAGACCTGCGGATCGTTGAAGACTTCGGGAAGACGCCTGACCGGTGCCACCCACAGGTCCTCTTTCTCCATCAGTGATAACCACTCGGCAGTTGTCTTCCGGCTCAACGCCTGCTCGATGATGCGCTCCATCTCGGCGCGATTCTGGTCACGCTTCCAGTCCGTATCAAAGCGCGGATCGTCAGCCAGATTCGGGAGCCCCAATACCTTCGACAAGGCCGGCGTCTTGTGGCCACCGGATATGGTGATATAGCCGTCCTTCGTCCTATAGATGCCGTAAGGGGTCGGAAGGTAGGGACAGGCGTGCATGGGGGTGCCGCGTTGGGGCTCGATGCCTGTATTCAGGAAATGCACTGCCACCTCTGAGAGCGCCGCGATGGTGCCGTCCAGGAGACTCACGTCGACTTGCTGTCCCTCACCCGTGAGCTGTCGATGATACAGGGCGGCCAGCACCCCAACGGCCCCATACACGGCTCCCATGAGGTCTGAGATGGAAAACCCGATGGCCATCGGACGCCCGTCCGCGGTGGCGTTGACGGCATCGAATCCACCCAGAGCTTGCGCCAGCAGGTCCTGTCCCGGTTTGTGAACGTAAGGGCCATCCGGTCCATAACCCGTGGCCGAGGCATAGATGATCGAGGGATTGATCTTGCAGCAATCGTCGTAGCCGAAGCCAAGGCGCGCCATCACGCCGGGCCGAAAGTTCTGGTAGACCACGTCGGACGTTTTGAGCAGTCGACGGACGATCGCTTTGCCTTTTTCCTGTCTCAGGTCGACTCTGATGCTCTTCTTGTTCCGATTGTGAGCCAGGAAGGTGGCGGCCATGAAGGTACTGTCCTCCTGCGTCTTGCCATAGCCGCCATGTAGGCCGTAGCGCACATCCGGACGGCTGCCGGGCAGATGGGGTCTTTCTACTTTGATGACCTCGGCTCCCAGGTCCGCGAGCATCTGCGTCGCGTGAGGCCCCTGCATCATGATGGTGAAATCCGTAATTCTGACGTTCGCCAAGGGTAGGGTCATCGCAGGGAGCCTCCCGAATCACTCGCACTTGCGTTTCACCATGAGGCGATGTTCCCCTCGGTGGACGACCTCTCCGCGCTGATTCATCAACTCGCAGGCGAGATACACGATACCCTGGTCTGGCTTCCGGGTTTCCCGCTTCCTGGCCACCTTGAAGTGCACGGTCACCGTGTCTCCGATCCGGATCGGGCCGGCGAAGTCCCAGGTCCAGCCCAAGGAGGCGAGCCCCTCCACGCGAAACGCATCTGTCCGCCCCTTGAGCCCGTCGGTAATCGCCAGTCCCAACAGACCATGGGCAACCCGCGTCCCAAAAATGCTGGTCTTTCCATACTCCTCGTCCATATGGAGCCGACTGAAATCGCTGGATATCCCCGCGAACTGCACGATATGCGCCTCGGTGATCGTGATCGAGGGCGAGACATGGGCCTCACCCACTTGAACATCTTCGTAGTGCCGTCGTCCGGTGCTCATGCGTTCTCCTCCCATCGGCTGCGGCCATTGCCCTCGGATATTCCGGTTCCCGGCGGACGCGAGCTCCGGCGTGTCTATGTCTTGTCGAGGCCACCCCCTGTCATGAGCGACGTTCTCGTCTGTTTCTTAAGGTGTTCTTGGCCCCCATCGTCGCTAGTGCCCCCGGTGTGATCACACCACTGATCATCCCCACGATGAGGGCGACCGTGAATCGGGACCGGAGCGGTCGTGTCCGCGGCGTACGCCAATGCTGGATCATGACGCTTCCCCCTTTCATGCTGTCTCTGCCCGAGGTACCCGTCGCTCCAGCACGGCAATGCTTAGCCCCACCGGCGCCCCCACATGTCAGTCGTCCTGGGCTTCCACTCGGGATCGATGGCCCGCGTGTCAGTGCGCATCTGCCCGTCTCGCCTGCTGATCGAGACGACCTTCAGCCAGCGCGAATCGTCCTGGTCTGGGAACTCCGACCGGTAATGGCCTCCTCGGCTCTCCTCGCGCACGACGCAGGCGCGGGCCACCATCTCCGCGGCGCGGAGACCGTTACGGAGCTCCACCGCTCGTGCCAGCTCCAGCGGCGTCCGAATGTCGAGGCGGGGAAGGTCCTCATGGCGCACGCGACCGATCTCCCGCAAGGCTCCCTCGATCCCTTCGCGTGAGCGTGGCAGCAACAGTTCATTCCAGGCCAGTGCCGCGAGCGCCTCCACGGCTTGCCCCACGTGCACCCCCCCTGGCCGTGGGCACCGCAAGGCGCTCTCCAACCTGGCCACCTGGTCCTGATCAATGGACAGATGGTCCGCCTCCGCCGCCCGACGCGCTGCCCGGCGACCGGCGCGAGCCCCGAACACCTGCGAGGCCAGCAGCATGTTGCCGCCCATGCGGTCGGCCCCATGCGGGCCCGCCGCCACCTCGCCCACTGCAAAGAGGCCCGACACGGTCGTCTCTCCGGCCGCATCGATCCGCAAGCCACCGTTACAGCAGTGATGACAGACGCCAATCTCAACGGGACCACGGTCCCATTGAATGCCCCGGTAGCGGTACCACTCGAGAAGCTCGGGCCGGATCTGGTAGCCGGGGTCATGCACCTCCACAAACACCCCGCCCCTGGGGGTCCCACGGCCCGCTTTGGCTTCGCTGACGATGGCGAGATCGATGTAGCGCGAAAGGCGATCCCGAGTGCTGAAGGGATGGTGCAGGCGTCTCTGATCTATGCACGCCTTGACCGTGGCGCCCGCGGGTGCGTATCGCGCCAGGAACTCCTCGCCCCGGACGTTGGTCACACGTGGATAGGACTCCCACATCCAGCTGTGGACGAGATTGACCGTCGGGGAAACGGTGCCGATGAAGATTTGATGGAACTCCATATTGAACAGCTCAGCCCCGGCTTCGTAACCCACCGCGTAACCATCCCCGGTGACGCAGGAAGGATGGAAGTTGAGCGAGAACAATCGGCCGAGTCCCCCCGTGGCCAGAATGGTTGAAGCCGCCTTGATGGCCAGCACCTTGCCGCTCTCCTCGTCCACGGCCAGCGCGCCTACGCAGGTGCCGTCTCTGACCAGGAGATCGGTGACCACGGTTCTTTCCCGCACCGCGATGTCGCTTCTGCGAACAACGCTCTGCAACGTCACTACGATGGGGACGCCATGCGTCCTGACGCCGTAGCCCTCGGCGAACGTCGGCACCATGCCCCACTCCTCGAGGGCGCGGCGCGTCTCAAGGGCCTGATCCACCAGGACACGGACGAGTCGGGGGTCGGCCATGCCGAGACCGCACTGGAGGATATCTTCGTACGCTTGGTCCGGGTCGAGTCGGTCGCCGGGCGTCCTCTGCGGCAGGCCGACCGGACGCATGGACCCGGTCTCGGAGACCCCGACGGCCGTCGCGCCTCCTCCCCTGACCCCGATCGCGCCGAACCGGCCCTTGACGGCAAGCACGACCTTGGCCCCCGCCAGATGGGCCTCATAGGCCGCCCGCATGCCGGCGCCACCCGCGCCCACGACCAGCACATCGGTTTCAAGGAGCTCGGCCATCCGCTCTCCTCCTCGCGTCCCGTTCAACGCTCGGGCCCGCTGCCAATATCAGCGGCCTTTCCAGACCGGCTTTCGTTTCTCCACGAACGCCCGCGGCCCCTCCCGGGATTTCCAGTCCTCCGACTCGCGGAGCTTGGTCCCCACGATCTCCTCCAGCTCCCAGGCGTGTCGCCCCTGGTCATCCGGATATTCGAGCGGTAAGTCCAGGCTCTTGGCGACCATCTCCTTGATGACCCGCACGGCCACGGGCGGCCTTTCATTGATCTGATCGGCCACGGAGATGGCCTCGGCCATGAGCTGGGCGGAGGGAACAACCTTGTTGACCAGCCCCCACCGATAGGCTTCCTCCGCCGTGATGGGCTCTCCCGTGAGGAGCATCTGCATCGCAACCTTGAGCGGGACATGTCTGGGAAGACGGTGAATCCCGCCAGAACCCGGATACCCTCCGATGTTCTTGACCTCGGGCGTCCCGAAGCGGGCGTGGGCGGCGGCGATGATGATGTCGCAGGCCATCGCGATCTCCAGCCCGCCCCCCAGGCAATAGCCGTTGACGGCCGCGATCACCGGCTTCCAGATCTCCCGGTGGACCAGGCCCCCGAACTGGATGCGGGAGCCGCTCGCCTCTCTCACGGAGTTAGGCACCCGGTCCTTCTCCGGCAGCGTGGCCATGTGCTTGATGTCGGCCCCGGCGCAGAACGCCCGCTCCCCTGCGCCCGTCACGATGGCCGTCCACACCTCCCTGTCTTCGAGGAAATTCGTCCAGATGTCGTAGAGCTCCTCGTGGGCCGGGTAGTGCAGCGCATTCATCACTTCGGGGCGATTGATGGTCACGAAGGCCGTGCGCCCTCGCTTCTCGTAAAGAGCGTATTTGTACATCTCGACCCCCCTCCCTGGTCCGGTATGCGTGGCCAGTCCGCTTAGGAGATGCCCTCCGCGCCGGAAGTTGTCAAGTCGAATGAGACAGTCGTGCTGTTGTTCTATGAAAATGCCACCCCTCTAATCGCTATAGCCAATCTACCATCCGGTAAGGCTGCATTGCGGTATGCTAGGCGGCGCTCGCGCCGGGTCCAATGAGCCATGCGCATCATTTTTATGGGCCAATCGGGAGGGAGTGGGGCATGTCGACTTTGACGTCACCCCGGGAAACTGGCCCGCCGGCAGTGGGAATGTTCCGGCAAGCCTTGAGGTCCGGAGCGGCTCACAGCCTAGGCGCCATGGCCGAAGCCCGGACCAGACTTGGGGAGCGGCTCAATGAGGTGTTCGGGAGGTTCTCCGACGGGGCCCACGCAGGGGTCTCGAGGTAGGGCCTGAAGAGGGTCTTAGCCGAGATTTCCGATATGGACCCACGTCTCCTCTCCCTGGTGGCGTTGAACGGGCGGATCACCCCGTCGCTCAGCTCGTTCATCCTTTCCGGCAGGTTGAGGGAAGTCATGCTCGCGACGCATGGACCGTCCGCGGCCTCGCGCTTGTGAGTTTGGTCAATCCGACGGCCCTGTTCAGAGACACCTCCGCTGCTTCGACCCCTGCTGCTCATCGGCCCCGCTCCTGCTGTGGGGCTCTCGATCACGTGGGGTGCCACGCGAGTCGCTCGATGCGCCCGAGGATCTGCCCAAAGAGGGTCCTGGTCAAGTGGCTTTCGGCGACAGTGGCTTTCGGCGAGCGCGTTCGGCCAGCTGGAGGATACAGTACCGCGCATGCCGGAGGAGGCGCCCGCCGGTCTTGAACAGCCGCTGCTGCAAGCTCGTCAGCGACCAACTCTGCATGGTCAGGGGGAGAGCGAGCCGACGCAGGAGGGTGCCGAGATTGTCGGTGATGACCCCGAGGAGCCACCGCACCTCGTCGGCCCGGAAGCCGTGGCACGAGAGACGCGTCCACCGGGCGGCTTCTTTGCCCTCCGTGATCCACTGCTCCGCCGTCCCGCGCTGGTTGTAGAAGTGAACGACGGCCCGGTTCGTCCCGGTCAGGGTGGTGACGATGAAGCCCACCCGGGGAAAGAGTTCGCCCAGGTGATGCTCGACCTTGGCGATCACCCGCCGCGGCCGGTCCCAGGAAGCGGCCTGATACTGGACGCTGCGATACCGGACAAGCGGAGCGTAACTTGGTCTGCCGCGGGGCCGGACGAGCAGATCTTCGATGGCCCGCTCCAGGACGTCGTTCGCCGGGAGGCGGATCGCATACTTCACCCCCCGGCGTTCCAGCGCCTCGTAGAGGGCGGGCAGGGCAAACGCCGCGTCGGCGCGGACGACGATGGTTGGCCCTCCGGCTTGGCAGCGATCAATGACGGGGAGGAGGACCTTATCCCACCCGTCAGCACTGTGGACGTTGCCAGGCCGGAGCGTGGCGGCCAGGCAATCGCCGTCTTGATTGAAAACGAGGGGGGGGGGATAGCAGACGGACTCGAAGTGGCCGTTGTAGGCGGACTGCTCTTGGGCCCCGTGGACCGGACTCTCGGAGCTATCGATATCGAGGATCACGCGCCGGGTCGGTGATCGCGTCGCGGCGTGCTAGATCAATGTCGTATTGAGGCGAGCGAGTCCTTGGTAGTTCCGCTCCTCAGCGAGGACGTCCGTCTCGAACCAGTGCAGGGTAGAGGTGAGGGCGACACTGGTCTCCCTCCGCTCGCGCGAGGCCAGCATCCGAAAGGCCGGGTTTTCGGCCAGCCGCTCGGCGTCGTTGGTGTCCTCGTAGCCCGCCAGGCGGTTGTAGATGGACTGGCGGAAGAGGTCCGGTAACGGAAATTGACGATTGTGCCCGGTGCGGGGGTCGGTGAGGTGCCGTTCGATCAGGGCGCCCAGACCAAGTCGTTCGTCCAACTCGCGTGACAACAGCAGCCCTGCGTCGGAGGTCACCGTCGCGCCATGGAACTCGACGCGGAGTTGAGGATTAAACGAGAGGCGAACCGGGCCAGATGTCGCGTCACCCATTGGGTGGTGCCCTCCGCGTCAGCGAGGAGCCCCCGAGAGCCGCGTTTCTTGCGGATGTTGAGCAATTATGGCCTGGTCCATTCACGTCTCAAAACGAAAATGTGGGCTTAACTGTTCAGCGCGGATCGTGGATCAGCTCGGGGCGCTCCACCGCCTCCAGGATCCGCTCGGCGATGGACTGGGCGCTGCCCGACAGCACCACCCAGTGCCCGTCGGCGGTCCTGTAGGTGTTGCGCGGCGCCGAGTCGGCGATGCGGTTGCCCGTGCGGCCGCGCACCGTGCCGAGCTGATCGTACTCGAGCAGCATGGGCTCCATGAAGCGCATCAGCCCGTCGTAGAGCGCGAGGTCGATCTCCTGGCCCTCCCCGCCGTGATGGTCCCGGTGGTAGAGCGCGATCATCACCGCATAGGTGCCGAAGGCCGCCGCGATGCCGTCGGCCAGGGCCAGCGGCGGCAGCGTGGGCGGCGTGTCCGGCTGGCCCGTCACGTGGGCGAATCCGCTCATGGCCTCGGCGAGCGTGCCGAAGCCCGGGCGCGGCGCGTAAGGCCCCGTCTGGCCGAAGAGCGTAGATAACATAAAACCCGTTCTCAGTCATGGCCCGCCTCGCCCGAGGGTCCTCCCTCGGGATCTGCCTTGTCACAGAAGAGGTCGGAGTCGTCGAAGCGGCAATCCCTCAGGTAGACCGTCCGGCCCTCGAGCGTGGGCAGGCGCGGGGCCCGCGTCTTGCGGGTCCCCTTCGGGGCGAAGCCCGTCGGGCTCAGGACCGCGATCTTCTCTCCTATGGTCGTCTCCTCTCCCTCGGCAGGGGCCGCGTGGCGCGTCAGTCGACCCCGGCGAGCTGGAGCTCGCGGGCGCGGTGACAGGCGACGAAATGCGCGGGGGAGATCTCCTGCCAGGCCGGCGCCTGCGTCCGGCACACCTCGATCGCGTGCGGGCAGCGGGGGTGGAAATAGCAGCCGTCCGGAGGTGAGGCGGGATTCGCCACTTCCCCTTGCAGGACGATGCGCCGCGAACGCGTGCGTGGATCCGGCTCGGGAACCGCAGATAGGAGCGCCGCGGTGTAGGGATGCTTGGGCGCCGTGAAGATCCGCTCGGTCTCCGCCAGCTCCACGATGCGCCCGACGTACATCACCGCCACGCGGTCGCTGATATGCCGCACCACGCTCAGGTCGTGCGCCACGAAGAGGTAGGTCAGCCGGAACTCGGCCTGCAGATCCTGGAGCAGGTTCAGGATCTGGGCCTGTACGGAGACATCCAGGGCGGAAACCGGCTCATCGGCAACCACCAGGCGGGGTCGCAGCGCCAGCGCGCGGGCGATGCCGATCCGCTGGCGCTCACCGCCGCTGAAGGCATGGGGGAATCGACGCATGTACTCGGGCCGGAGCCCGACGCGGCGGAGGAGCTCGGCTACGCGGTCCTCGCGCTCCCGCCGGCTCTTCACGCCGTGGACCAGCAGCGGCTCTCCCACGAGGTCGAGCAGCGTCATGCGGGGATTGAGCGAGGAGAAGGGATCCTGGAAGATCATCTGCATCTCACGGCGCAGCGCCCGCAGCTCCGTCCGGCCCAGCCGGCCGATCTCGACCACGGAGCCGTCGGTGACCCGCATGAGCATCTCCCCGCCGGTCGGCTCGATGGCCCGCACGATGCACCGCGCGGTGGTGGTCTTGCCGCAGCCGCTCTCCCCGACGAGGCCCAGCGTCTCCCCTTCGTCGATGTGAAAATCGACGCCGTCCACCGCGCGGACGTGGCCCACCGTCCGTCTCAAGAAACCCTTCCG
Source organism: Candidatus Rokuibacteriota bacterium (assembly GCA_030647435.1). Lineage (NCBI taxonomy): Bacteria > Candidatus Rokuibacteriota > Candidatus Rokuibacteriota bacterium. The sequence goes on along the minus strand of JAUSJX010000152.1, from coordinate 28,215 downwards.
GATCGGAAAGAGCTTCTGGAGCCCGGTGACCCGCAGCAAGACCTCGGGAGGGAGGACGTTCACGGGTAGAGGAAGCAGCTCACCGTGTGCTGGTCCCCGACCGGCCGCAGGGTCGGCTCCTCCTTGTCGCAGCGCCCCGCCATGAAATCCGGGCAGCGCGGGTGGAAGGGGCAGCCGGATGGCCGGTCATAGGGGTGCGGCACCGTGCCCGCGATCGGCGTCAACCGCTCTCGCGATCTCGAGCGCATGCGTGGGATGGATCGCAGGAGGGCCCTGGTATACGGGTGCTTTGGAGCGTGGAAGATCTGGTCGACCGTCGCCTGCTCGACCACCCGGCCGAGATACATCACGGCGACGTCGGTGGCCATCTCGGCGATCACCCCCAGGTCATGGGTGATGAGCATGATCGCCATCCCGTCTTCGCGCTGCAGCTGGCGCAGGAGCGCAAGGATCTGGCTCTGCGTGGTCACGTCGAGCGCCGTCGTGGGCTCGTCCGCGATCAGCAGGGTGGGATGGCAGGACAGCGCCATCGCGATCATCGCCCGCTGGCGCAGGCCCCCGCTCAGCTGGTTTGAGAGCTGATCGACCCGCTGCTCCGGTAACGACACGCCGACCCGCCGCAGGATCTCGATCGTCTTCTCCCGCGCCTGGCGCCGGCTCATCTGTTGATGGAGCATGATCGCCTCGACGATCTGGCTGCCCACCGTGTGGACGGGGCTGAACGAGGACATCGGCTCCTGGAAGATGAGCGCGATCTCCGCCCCGCGGATCGCCCGCATCTCGCGGCCGTTCGGCGCGAGCTTCGCCAGGTCCACCACCGGGTCGGTGGCGCCGGCGGCGGCCTGCCGGCGGAACCGGATCTCGCCGCCGACGATCCGGCCCGGCCGGTCGACGATCCCCAGGATCGATCGGGCGGTGACGCTCTTGCCGCAGCCGCTCTCCCCCACGATGCCGAGCGTCCCCCCGGGGTAGAGGTCGAAGCTCACCCCATCGACCGCCTTCACCGTCCCCTCGTCCTGGGGAAAGTAGGTCTTCAGATCCCGGACGGACAGGAGCGTCGGCCGAACCTCAGCGGCCATAAGGGTCCGCGGCATCCCGAAGCCCGTCGCCGAGAAAGTTGAACGCCATGACCGCGATGATCACGGGCACCGCCGGGAGCATCAGCCACGGCGAGATGGCCACCGTCTGGACGTTCTGGGCCTGCTGCAGTAAGACCCCCCAGCTGATCGCGGGCGGGCGCAGGCCCAGGCCCAGGAAGCTCAGCGAGGTCTCGCTGACGATCATCGCGGGCAGCGCGAGCGTCGTCGCCGCGATGATATGGCTCATGAACGACGGGACCATGTGCACGAAGATGGTCCGCATCTGGCTGCACCCCACCAGCCGCGCGGAGACGACGAAGTCCTCCTCGCGCAGGGCGAGAAAGCGTCCCCGAACGACCCGGGCCAGCTCCGTCCAGCCCAGGAGGGAGATGATGATCGTGATGGCGAAATAGATTTGTAGAACTGACCAGTCCCGGGGGAGCGCCGCCGCCAGTCCCATCCACAGCGGGATCGTCGGGATCGAGCGGAGAATCTCGATGACCCGCTGGATCAGCGTGTCGACGCTCCCGCCGTAGAAGCCCGAGAACCCGCCGAGGACCACGCCCAGGACCAGGCTCATCGTCACCCCGACCAGGCCGATGATGAGCGAGATGCGCGTGCCGTACATCAGCCGCGACCACAGATCGCGCCCTTGCACGTCCGTGCCCAGCAGGAAGACCGTCTTGGCGGCGTCGCGGCCCCCGTCGACGCCGATCAGGTGTCGCGTCGTCGGGACCAGGCCCAGGACCCGATACTCGAACCCCTCGGCGAAGAACCGGATGGGGATCTTCTCGCTGGGGTCGGCACGATAGACGCGCTTGAAGCTCTGGGGGTCGCGGGCGCCCTTGACCGCGTGGACGTAGGGGCCGAATCGCCCGCCGTCGAACCAGTAGACGCGCTGCGGGGGCATGAGCGAGCGCTGCGCCTCGGACGCGTTGGGGTCGGCATACGCGAGGAAGTCCGCGCCCAGGACGGCCAGGTAGAAGCCGACGACGACGAACGCGCTCGCCACCGCCACCTTGTGCTTGCGGAACCGCCACCACATGAGCTGCCACTGCGAGGCCACGAAGATGCGCTGGTCGGTCGCGGCCGCCGCGCCCGGCCCGTGTACGGGAGCGCTCGTGGGATCGAGGGCCACCTCGGGCTTGGCCATCACGTGTCCTCGAGTCGGATGCGCGGGTCGATCCACACGAGCAGGATGTCCGAGACCAGGGTGCCGATCACCGTCATGACCCCCAGCAGCAGCACGATGGTGCCCGCCAGGAACATGTCCTGCGCGATGAGGGCCTTCAGCAGGAGCGGCCCCACCGTCGGCAGTCCCAGCACGATGGACACGATGATGCTCCCCGACACGATGTACGGCAGGGTGTAGCCGATGGTGCTCGCGAAGGGGTTGAGCGCCACCCGCACCGGGTACTTCAGGATCACGGTGAGCTCAGGAAGGCCCTTGGAGCGCGCCGTCACCACGTACGGCTTACGCAGCTCGTCCAGCAGATTGGCCCGCATGATCCGGATCTGCTGCGCGGTTCCCGCGAGACCCAGGATCAGCGCCGGGATCGGCAGATGCTTGAGCAGGTCCCAGACCCGCGCCAGGCTCCACGGCGCGTCCTGGAACTCCACGGAGAACAGTCCCCCGATATTGGCATTGAACAGCGTGAAGCCCAGATAGAGCAGCACCAGCGCGAGGAGGAAGTTCGGGACGGCGAGGCCGATGAAGCCCACGAAGGTGGCGACGTAGTCACCCACGGAGTACTGCCGGACCGCGGAATAGATCCCGATGGGCAGGGCGAGCACCCAGGTGAGGAACAAGGCGGCCACCGAGACCACCACCGTCAGCCACAGGCGCTCGCCGATCACCTCGGTGACCGGGCGTCGCCACTCCATGGACGTGCCGAAGTTGCCCTGAGCGATCAGGCGCATCCACTTCAGGTACTGGACGTAGATAGGCTGCCCAAGGCCGTACTGGATCCGGAGGTTCTGCGCCTCCTCGTCGGTGACGACGCTGCCCATCGACGCCATCTGCGCGACGTAGGAGGTGACGTAGTCGCCCGGCGGCAGCTGGATGATGGCGAATGAGAGGACGGAGATCGCCCAGACGGTAAAGATCGCGAGCAGGGCGCGACGGCCGATGTACGCCAGCATGACGGGCCCGGGTCACCGCCGACGGACGGCGGTGACCCGGGCGCCCCCCGAGCTTACTTCTTCCAGAAGAACGTCACCGGGCGGGAGATCGTCGGGGTCTTGCCGTCCGGGCTGTTGTATTGACGCGACGGAATGTTGCCCATGTTCGTCTTGACCACGCGCACGCCCATGGAGGCCGGGCCCATGCCGATCACGCCGATGATGTAGACCTCCTCGGCGGCGATCTTCCAGACCTCCTTGCCGAGCTCGATCCGCTCCTTCTCCGGCACCCCGTACGCGCGCTTGAACTTCTCCATCAGCTCCTTCATGCGCGCGGGAGGCTCTTTCCCCTGCGTGCCCGCGGACTGGAACCACCGCCCGTAGAGCGGCCCCGAGGTCGCGACGCCGCCGAGGTCGAAGGGGAACACGTGGAGCGGGAAGGTGAACAGGTGCTCGCTGCCGTCGTTGTTCCACGCGCCGAGCTGTTGCTCGTTGGCCCCGGTGCGCTTGAGCGCCAGGCTCCGCTCCACCTCCTGCACGGTGAGGTCGATGCCGATCTTCTTCCACTGCTCCCGGATCATCTCCGAGATCTGCGTGAACTGGAGGAACTGGCCTCCCAGCGTCATGATCTCGATGCGTAGACGCCCCTTCCCGTCGGTGCGGAGGCGATAGCCTTCGGCGTCCTTCTTGGCGAGGCCGACCTTGTCCAGCATCTCGTTGGCCTTCTTGACGTCGAGCGTGGACCAGAGCTTCCGGTACTGCGGCCCCGGGTTGTACTTGTTGCCGTCGGCGGGCACCACCGAGCTCGGGGTGCCGGTCCCCAGCCAGAAGGTCTCGTTGATCTGGTCCCGGTCGATCCCGAGCGACAGCGCGCGCCGGAAGTCAGCCGTGTTCATCCACTTCGCGATCTCCGGGTCCGCCTCGTAGCTCAGATTGAACTTGATGATCATGTCGCCGCCGTAGTCGCCCGGGTCGAGGTAAAGCTTGTAGCCGCCCTTCTGCTGGTTCTCGATGAACACCGGCACCTTGGCGAGGTCGAGGTGTCGGGCCTGGTGGTCGTATTCGCCCGCGATCGCGCGCAGGTTGATGACCTCGAGGTTCTCGCCGAGCGTCAGCACGACCCGATCGATGTAGGGAAGCTGGTTGCCCGCCGTGTCCACGAAGACGCTGTAGGGATTCCGCTCCAGCGTCCACGTGGGCGTGTTGATGGGCGTCACGGTCTTCCACGGTGTGATGACCGGCAGCTCCGGATTGAACGCCCAGTCGTTCTTGAACAGGAACATCCGGACCCAGCTGTCGAACTTCGCGTCCTTGACCTTCTTGTCCAGGTCGGCCTGCGCGACGTATTTCGGGTGGAACTGTTTCAGGTAGTGGGCGGGCGCATACCCGCCCAGCCCGAGCGCCCCCCGCCAGGCCTGTCCGCCGAGGTCCGTGGAGCCCGCCAGCACGTCGGGAAGCATGAAGTACGGATCGGGGAACTTGAACTTCACCGTGTAGGTGTCGACCTTCTCGACCACGCCCTGCTTGCCGTTGATCGCCATGGCCGCGGAGGGTGTCGGAACCAGGTCCTTGTTCCGGTAGATGTCCTCGAACCAGAAGACGAAGTCATCCGCGGTGAACGGTTTGCCGTCGCTCCATTTCATGCCCCGGCGCAGGTGCAAGACGAGCGCGCGCCCGCCGTCCTGCATCTCGTAGCCCTTGGCGATGTTGGGCGTGACCTTGTCGCCCGTGTAGTCCCAGAACAGCAGGTGGTCGGGCCCCGAGCAGCACCGGTAGCCGTTCCAGAAGTCGGCCGGGCCCGTGAAGCCGGCCCGCCACGTGCCGCCGTACTTGCCGATCTCATGGAGGGGCTTGATGACCAGCGGATCCTGCCCGATGCGCTCCGCCACCGGCGGCAGCTTGCCGGCCTTGACCAGCGCCGCCAGCTGCGGGGCCTCGTGCAAGGTCTTGGGGAACTTCGCGGGGTCGGTGACGACCTCCGGCCCCTCCAGCTTGCCGATCAGCGCGCTCTTGCCCACCTGGGCAAGGGCCCCCGCGGCGACCACGGTGCCGAGCGCCCCCACCACAAGGGCAATCGTCAGTCGGCTCCGGATCGTGCGTGTCCGCGGCGTACGCCAGTGGTCGATCATGACGCGTCCCCCCTTTTAAGATGCTCGCCTCGGCGTTGCTACGTGCTCTGACCACGGCGCCCTGCCCCGGCCAGGCAAGTCATGGCCTCCTGCGGGCCACCATCGTGCCAGGGGAAGATACTGCCCCGGCGCCCGCGCACCGTCAAGCCCTGCGCGGGCGAGGCGCTGCTGTTCTATGAAAATGTCACCCCGTAACTGTTCAGTAAGCATGTCACTCCATGAAGACATGGGAGACATGCACGATGAGCCGAAAGGAAGGGCCGCGGGCGGGGCTGCGCAAGGCCGCCCTGGCCGGGAAGATCACCAATGCCGACGGCGCCCTGGCTCGGCAGGCGAGCGTCCGGCAGTTTCACCGGGTCACGGTCCGCTTCGCCGCCGAGGGGGCGGCCGGCCTGCGGCATCGCCGGCGGGGCCAGGCGTCCCCCCGCCGCCTGGCCGCCGACGTGCGTGCGCGGCCGCGCTCGTGCAAGGCCCCGACGCCGGGCTGAACGACTGCCACCTCACCGAGAAGCTACAGGAGGTGGAGGGCCTGCCGCTCAGCCGGAGCGCGGTGCGGCGCCTCCGCCGCACGCTCGGCCTGCCCGCCACGCGCCGTCGCCGGGGGCGCCAGGTCCGCACCCGGCGGACGCCGGAGGCGCAGATGGGCGCCCTCGTGCCACTCGACGCGAGCCCCTTCGCGTGGCTGAAAGCCCGCGGCCCGGCGCTGGCCCTGCATGGCGCCATCGACGACGCCACCGGCACGGGCCTGGCCTTGACCTTCCGCCCCGCCGAGGATCTGCACGGCTACGGCGTCCTGCTCCACACGCTCTGCACCACCGACGGCCTGCCCCGAGCCCTCTATGGCGATCGCTTCGACGTCGTCGTGCGCAACGATCCCCACTGGACCCTCGAGGAAGAGCTGCGGGGCACGCAGGACCCTACCCACTTCGGGCGCATCCTGCAGGCGCTCGGCATCGGCGACAGCGCCGCCCACTCCCCGCAAGCCACGGGCCGCATCGAACGCGTCTAGCACACCCTGCAAGATCGCCTCGTGAGCGAGCTGCGCTTGCGCGGGATCAGTACGCCGGAGGTGGCCAATGCCTTCCTGCCTGCGTTTCTCGCCGCCCTCAACCCCCGCTTCGCCCGCGCCCCTGCTGAGGCCGCGGCGGCCTGGCGCCCCGCGCCGCGCGATCTGGCGGCGGTGCTCAGCTGCCGGTCCACGCGCACGGTCGCCCAGGACAATACCGTCCGCCGCGGCCCCCGCCGGGTGCCGCGGCCCCGGCAGCGCACCTACGGCGGCCGCCGCGTCGAGCTGCGCGAGGGCCTGGATGGCCGCCTGTTCGTCTTCACCGACGGCGCCTGTGTCGTCGTGCAACCCGGCCCCGCCGCCGACTTCGTCCTTCGGCCCCGCCACTCGCCGAGTGCAGACCGCAGCCAGCGCCTCCGCGCCTCGCAAAGCCTCGGTGCCGAGGGGGACCGCGATCCCCCTACGTCCCGAAACCCCCCTTCTTCTCCTCGCGCGCCTCGCCCGCGCTCGGCTGCGGCTGCCCGCACGCCGAGCCCCACGCACCCGTGGCGCGCCACACCACCCCCAACGCACCCCGAGCCGGGGGGTGACATTTTCACTGGACAGCGACACGCCTGGGTGGGCGGGGGGAGCGAGGGGATTAAACGGGCCGCCCGAGGGACTTCCTCTGCCCCTCCGGCGCGCGCAGGACGGGGGGTTACGGGACGGTGATGGTCGTGCCGTCACCCGTGGCGGTGATGGTGAACGTCCCGGCGGTCGTCGACGCGTAGGTGTAGGGAACCCAGGCCGGCGTGCCACCCGGAGGCTCTGGGGGCACGCGGGCCATGAAGGGGCCGGCGCTCTGGTTGACACCGTTGATCGCCGGCGCAGTCAGATCGGTCAGGGCCGCGGGCAGGCTGCCCATGTGGGCCGCGTAGATGCTCACCTGCGAGGCGAGCGTCCGCGTGTCGGCCTGAGCCTTGGCCACGCGGGGCGGGTCTGGACGTTGGCGTACAAGGGGATGGCGATGGCGGCCAGGATGCCGATGATGGCCACCACGATCATCAGCTCGATGAGCGTGAAGCCGCGCTGGTTGGCCAGTGTCGTCCGCTTCGTGTACCGGTCCTTCGACATGACGTTCTTTCTTTTGGGCCTGTGTAGGCCCGTCATGCGCGTAGACAAAGCGGTCGATTCCAATGATCACTCACGCATGGGGAATGCCAGTAATTTGCAACCCGCATGCCGTCACTCCGGCGAGGTCTTGCTACCTTTGAGAGGACACGGCAGCCGTGAACGACTCAGGAAGGGGAATTAGCGGCCCGGGTCCTCGCCCCGGCGCACGCAGGCGGCTCGGTCACTGTCAGCGGCTGACAGCCAATGGTGTCAGACCGACGATTCGCGACAGCCGATAGGGGATCCGCAGGCGCGGGTCAGCCGCCGCGGATTTCGCGGGTGTGCTCGCCGGCCTTGGGCGGCGCGAGGCGGATCCCCGGCCGCGCGCCGTCGAAGGACAGCGGCAGGGCCACCAGCTCGTAGTCGTCGCCCGGCATCGGTTGGATCATCCCGATGGCGGCGGTCTGCGGCTGGGCCACGGCTTCCGGCAGGGTGTGGATGGGCGCGCAGGGCACACCGGCCGCCTCGAGGAGGTCGATCCACTCGCCCTTGGAGCGCGTCATAAGGATGCGCTCGATCTCCGGCAGGAGAAGGAACTTGCTCGCGACGCGCGCCGCGTTGGTCGCGAAGCGTGGGTCCGTCGCCCATTCGGGATGGCCCAGCACCTGCGCCAGCTTCGCGAAGAGCCGGTCGTTGCCCGCGGCGATGATGAGGGGCCCCGTCTTCGTTTCGAAGCCCTGGAACGGCACGACGCGGTGGCTGCCCGTCCTGTGACGCTCCGGGATCTCACCCGAAGCGCGGAAGGACGCGAAGTGGCCCTTGAGCCAGGCGAGCCCAGTCTCGAAGAGCGAGGCGTCCACGATACAGCCGCGCCCTGTCTGCTGGCGCTGGACGAGCCCGGCCAGCGCGCCGATCGCGGTCCACATGCCGGTGCCGTAGTCCAGGATGGAGGTGCCGATGCGCGTCGGTGGCCCGCCCTCGTCGCCGTTCATCATCATGAGCCCCGAGAACGCTTGGACCATGGGCTCATAGCCGGGCTTGAGCCTGAGAGGCCCCGTGGCGCCGAAGGCCCACACCGAGCAGTACACGAGCCGCGGGTGTTTGGCCGTGAGCGCCGCGGCGCCCAGCCCCTGCTCCTCGAGCGAGCCGGGTCGCAGGTTCTGGACGAGGACGTCGGCCCGGCCGATGAAGTCCACGAGCCACTCCACGTCGGCGGGCTTCTTGAGATCCAGCGTGACGCTGCGCTTGTTCGCGTTGACGGCGAGAAAGCCCGGCGATACGCCCTTCCAGAATGGCGGGCCCCAGCGCCGTGCGTCGTCGCCCTCCGGCCGCTCGATCTTGATGACGTCGGCGCCCATGTGCGCCAGGATCTCGGCGGCGATGGGCCCGGCCAGGTTCTGCGCGATCTCGACGACCGTAATGCCTTGCAGTGGAAGCATCTCTCTTTTCCGGGTTAGCGCGAAGTGAGATAAGGCCAGAGGGCGTCGGCGCCGCGCGCAGCGACCTCCCGGCCGAGGAGGGCGGCCCAGTAGACCTCGGCGCCGAACTCCGCTCGCCAGGACCAGAGCCGCCGCGTGACGAAGTGCAGCGAGTGCTCGTACGTGAAGCCGATGGCGCCGTGGCACTGGTGCGCGATGCCGGCGCCGAGCCCGGATGCTTCGCCCGTGCGGATCTTGGCGCAGGCGATCTCGAACCCCGCGTCTCCCTCATCCATCGCCGCGAAGGCGCGCTGCGCCGCCATGCCGGCGGCGGCGGTGTGGCCGGCCAGGAGCGCCAGCTGGTGCTGGATCACCTGGAAGGATGCCAGCGGGCGGCCGAACTGGACGCGCTCCGTCACGTACTTGACCGACTGCGAGAGCAGGAATTCGAGGCCGCCGGCCATCTGCGCCGAACGCGCGAGCGCTCCGGCCGACCTCAACGCGTCGGTGGGAAGGCCCGCGCCAACGAGGGCTGCGGTAACCACGGGCGCGCCGGACCACCCAAGCGTGTCGCGGGGCTCGAGGGCGAGGTTGACGTCGGGCTCGCACTTCGCCGACCCGCGTGCGACGAGGCCGATCATGGGCCCATCGTCGCTGTCGGCGGCGACCACGACGTGCCCCGCCGCCGCTCCCCACGGCACCCGTCCCGCGACGCCGTCCAGCACCCAGCCCGCACCGGCCCTCGTGAGCGAGAGCCGATCGGCAGGACGAACGGGCGCGACGGTGAGCGGCCCAAGCGGCACGTCGAGGCCGCTCTCGGAAAGAAGCCAGGCTCCGATCATCGTCTCGGCCACGGGCAGCGGCACGGCGAAGCGGCCGCAGGCGGCGAGCACGACCTGCGCGTCACCCCACGCGCCGCCCGCGCCGCCGCGCGACTCGGGGATCTGCGGCAGGGTCAGCCCGTTCTCCTCGAGCATCTGCCAGAGCGCGGCGGGCCATGCACCTTTCTCGGCGGATTCGATGAGCGCGGGGGTGACCTGGTCGGTGAAGAGGCGGGCGCAGGTGTCGGCGAGAAGCGTGCGCGTGTCGTTCATGTCGGTCACCGGAGCCCCAGGCCGCGGGCGATGATGCCGCGCAGGACCTCGCGCGTGCCGCCGCGAAGCGAGAAGGACGGCGCGTGTTCGACGAGGTAGCCGAAGACGCGCTCGAACTGGCTGCCCGAGCCCAGGCGCGGCTCGACCCCGAGGAGCGCGTGGACCACCTCGGGGATTTCCTGCTCGAAGCTCGTGCCGACGTCCTTGACCACCGCGGCCTCGAGGTTCGGATTCTGACCGGCCTGGAGCATGCCCGCCACGGACAGGGACATCTGCCTGAGCGTCGCCATGTGCGCGGTCAGCCGTCCGATGACGACCGCCGCGCGCTCGCCGGGCTCGGCACCTACCTCGCGGATCAGCTCGATGATGAGCCGGATGGAGGAGAGGTACCGCTCTGGGCCGCTCCGCTCGAAGGCGAGCTCGGTCGTCACCTGCTTCCACCCGTCGCCGTCCTTGCCGACCAGCATGTCGTCCGGCACGAAGGCGTTCTGGAAGTGCACCTCGTTGAAGTCGTGCCCGCCGGCCAGGTCGATGATCGGCCGGATGCCTATGCCCTCGGACTTGAGGTCGACCAGGAACTGCGAGAGACCCTCGTGCTTCTTGTCCGGGACCACCTTGGTGCGGAAGAGCGCGATCGCGTAATCGGAGATGTGCGCGTTGCTCGTCCAGATCTTGGTGCCGTTGACGCGGTAGCCGCCCTCGACGCGCTCGGCCCGCGTCCGTATCGAGGCCAGGTCCGAGCCCGAGTCGGGCTCGCTCATCCCGATGGCGAAGGCCAGCTCGCCTTTCGTGATCCTCGGCAGGAAGCGCTGGCGCTGCTCTTCCGTCCCGAAGCGGAGCAGCAGCGGGCCGCTCTGCCTGTCGGCAACCCAGTGCGCGGAGGTGGGGGCGCCCGCGGCGAGCGTCTCCTCGAGGACGACGTAGCGCTCGAGCGCGCTCCGCTCGTGGCCGCCGTACTTCTTCGGCCACGTCATGCCGATGAAGCCGGCCTCGCCCAGCCTGCGCGAGAAGTCGCGGTCGAAACCGCCCCAGGAGAGCGCGCGCTTGGTCGCGCTCGTCCCGCCGAGCGTGCGGGCGAGGAAATCGCGGATCTCCGCGCGGACCTTCTGGGCTTCCGGGGGAAGCTTGCCCAGCTGGAAGTTGAACGTGGCCACGGAGCGTCCTCCTACCGGAAGAGAGACCGGGCGATGACCATGCGGTGCACTTCGGACGGGCCCTCGCCGATGCGGCGCACGCGGGCCTCTCGGTACCAGCGCTCGAGCGGGAACTCCTTGCTGACGCCGTAGCCGCCGTGGATCTGCACCGCGGCGTCGATCACGCGCCCGAGCACCTCGCTCGAGTAGAGCTTGGCGATGGAGGCCTCGACGCGCGCGTCCTCGCCGCGGTCGGCCTTCCACGCGCCCTCCCACGTGAGCCAGCGCGCCGCGCGAATCTCCACCTCGGCGTCGGCGAGCATCCACTGGATCGACTGGCGCTGGGAGAGCGGAGCGCCGAAGGTCGAGCGCTGCTTGGCGTGCGCCACGGCCATCCGGTGCGCGGCGACGGCCACGCCCAGGTTACAGGCCGCGTAGGGGAAGCGCTGCTTCACGAGGAGATCGAAAGCCAGGTCGAGCCCCTGCCCTTCCTCGCCGATGAGGTTCTCCGCCGGGATCTCGCAGTCCTCGAAGACGACGTCGTTGGGAATGGCCGAGGTCCGGATCGTGCGGATGGGCCGCGCGGTGAAGCCGGGAGCGCCGCGCTCGAGAATGAAGCACGAGATGCCGGCGCGCCCCTTGGCCTTGTCGGTGCGGGCCCACACGATCCCCCACGGCGCGTCGTGGGCGCGCGAGATGAACACCTTGCGCCCGTTCAGCACCCAGCGGTCGCCGCGCTTCTCGGCGCGCGTCTGGATAGCGCCCGCGGGATCGGAGCCGCCCGACGGCTCGGTGATCGCGAAGAAGGTCTTTGCCCCGTCGCGGATGGCCGGCACCGCGTACTTCTCGATCTGCGCCTTGCTCCCGGCCCAGATCGCGGGCGGCGGGTAGCGGCCGAAGACACCGCAGCCGGGGTTGTAGAGGCCCATGCGGTGCTGGGACATCTCCTCGAGCGCCACGCACATGCTGAAGGTGTCGAGCCCGCCGCCGCCATACTCTTCCTTGGCGCCGAGGGCCCAGAGCCCCGCCGCCTTGGTCTTGGCAGACAGGCGCGCGAAGTCTTCGTCGGGGATATCGGGCGCGTCGGGGTCCAGCCGCTGCTCGAGCGGGATGATCTCCTCCTGGATGAAGCGGCGGATCTGCTCGCGGAGGATGCGGAGCTCGTCGGGCAGCGTGAATCCGGGAAACAGCGTCATGGGCGGGAATTCTATCACCATCGAGCGGCGCGCGGCGAAAGCGGCTAGACTCCGGGTCTATGGGAAAGAAGCGATGGTCGCTGTCGGTGCCGATGGACGGCTTTCCGCTCCCGGAACTAGCGGATGTCGCCCGCGAGGCGGAGCGCCTGGGCTACACGGACGCATGGTCGTTCGAGGTGGACGGCGTGGACGGCTTCACCCCGCTTGCCGTGATCGGGACGGCCACCGGCATGCGGCTCGGCACCGCGATCGTCAACGTCTACACGCGAGGGCCCGCCACGCTCGCCAACACGGCCGCCGGGCTCGCGGATCTTGCCCCCGGCCGCTTCATCCTCGGCATCGGCTCGGGCTCCCAGCTGATCGTGGAGTCGTGGAACGGCGGCGCCTTCGTCAAGCCCGCCACCCGCGTGCGTGAGACGGCGCAGGTGCTCCGATCGATGCTGGCGGGCGAGCGCGTCGTCTTCAAGGGCCAGACCATCTCGGTGGACGGCTTCAGGCTGACGCGCGTGCCTTCGAGCCCCGTCCCCATCTACATCGCGGCCCTCCGCCCCGGCATGCTCAGGGTCGCCGGCGAGGTCGGCGACGGCGTCATCCTCAACTGGAACTCGCCCGAGGATGTCCCGAAGTCCGTCGCGATCGTGCGCGATGCGGCGCAGAAGGCCGGCCGCGACCCCGAAGCCATCGAGGTGACCGCCCGTCTCGTCGTCAACCTGGACACGCTCGGCCCCGAGTCGGACCAAATCATCCGGCGGCATATCGCCGCCTACATGAACGTGCCCGTCTACCGCGCCTACCAGGAATGGCTCGGCCGCACGCCCGCGCTCCAGCCGATGTGGGACAAGTGGGCGGCCGGGGATCGCAAGGGCGCCGTCGCGGCCATCCCGTCGACGGTTGTCGAGGAGCTGATCGTGCGCGGCCCCCTGCCCGCGATCCGGGCGCGGGTACAGCGCTACCTCGACCACGGCATCGACACGGCCTTCCTTCAGTTCCAGACCAATGACCCCGACCCGGCGCGCCGGCGCGCTCTCGTGCTCGACGCCATGCGCGGGCTGGCGCCATCCACCCGCTCCTAGGAGACACGCCATGTCAGACGAGGTGCTCTGCGCGGTAGACGGCGGCGTCGCCACTGTCACGCTCAATCGCCCCGGCCAGCGCAACGCCATGAACATGGCGCTCCTGGCAGCGCTGCGCGCCCGCTTCGAGGAGCTGGACGGCAACCGCGACGTCCGCGTCGTGGTCGTGCGAGGTGCCGGCTCCGCCTTCTGCTCCGGCATGGACCTCAAGGAGATGGAGGAGCGGCGCGGCGTTCCGGGCGACCCCGAGAGCGGCGTCATCGAGGTCCTCCAGCGCGTCGAGCGCTCGAGACATCCGACGATCGCCATGGTCCACGGCGACGCGATCGCTGGCGGCTGCGAGCTCGCGCTCCACTGCGACCTGCGCGTCGCCTCGGAAGTTGCGCGCTTCGGCATGCCGCTGGCGCGGATCGGCCTCGTCGTCCCCTTCACGCTCGGCCAGAAGCTGGTCGAGGTGATCGGCCCGGCCCACACGCGGCACCTCCTCTTCACCGGCCAGCCCATCGACGCCAAGCGATCGCTGGAGATCGGCATGGTCCACCAGGTCGTCGGGTCAGCGGAGCTGGAAGCTGCGACCTATCAGCTGGCGCAGAGCATCGCCCGCAACGCGCCGCTGGCCCTCGCGGGAATCAAGGCGACGATCCTCCGCGCGGTGTCGCTCCGCGAGAGCATCCCGCACGCCGACCTCGACGAGGCGTCCGCGCGCGCGCGGCAGAGCGCCGACGCGAGCGAGGGCCGCCGCGCCATGCTGGAGAAGCGCCGGCCAATCTTCCGCGGCGAGTGAGCCGAGGCTACCAGCTCGCGCTGTCAATCATGACGGGAGATCCTCGAGCCGGACACCGCGCCCACTCCTGAAGGCTGCCCGCGCTTCCGCGACTCGCCGGAGGAACTCCGGATGATGCTCCAAACGATAGTCGAACCAGTCATCCTCCGTCCCGAATCCGATCAGGACGCCGGCAGGCCTTCCGTGCCGCGTGATGAGGATCTCCTCGGACTCCGCCAGGCGCAGGAATCGCGAGAGGTCGTCCTTGACCTCAGCCAGCGCCGCCTGGCGCACCCGGCGTCCCGCGGTCGGCAAGCCAACGCGCCGCTTCAGCTTTCGTGACGATGGCGAGGACTTCAACCGCTTCGCGCGTGACGTCATAGAACACTCTCACCTCTCCAACCCGGAGGCGAAACTGGGGGCGGGTCAACCCCGATCACTCAGGGGAACCACTGCCTGAGCTCGATGTGGTAGCCGTTGGGATCGCAGATCTCCGCTCTGGCGTACTTCTCCCGAACTTTCGGCCCCCAGACGATCTCGATCCCCTTCGTTCTCAGGTACTCGACCGTTGTCTGCATGTCGTCGACTTCGAGCGCCATCATACGGTATCCAAGGTGCTCGTTTCGTGGGGCGGGCTCGACGGAAGCGCCCTCGTACGAAATGAGCTCGACTGTCGTGCCACCCAGGTCCAGGTACACAAGGCTCATCGGCACGCCAAGAGGCGAGCCGTCGATCCGGTCGCGTGATCTGATCTTGAACCCGAGTACCCCGGTGAAGAACTCCACGGTTCGCTCCGGCTGGTCCGTGACAATCTCCACGTGGTCGATCCTCTTGAACATGAGAGAGCCCTCCTGGGTGTCCTATTTTGCCTGCCGTAGTCCGAGTGTCTCGCTCATCGCGTTCAGGCCTCCACCGTCTTGGTGCCGTCGAACGACCAAGCTCACCTGCCGGGGCCGCTGCAAGAGTTTGATGTCGCGCAAACCCAGTAGGGCGGCCCCGGTCAGGTGCAGCACCTAGTTCGGCAAACTTCTTGGCATCGCTGCCTACACCTTCCATTCATCCAGGAGTTCCCCGAAAGACCTCACACGCTTATAGCTCTGCGCCCTCGGAAGAACGGCTTTGATGCGGCTAGCTACGTTAGCACACGGGTCTGCGA
Organism: Candidatus Rokuibacteriota bacterium; assembly: GCA_030647435.1. Classification (NCBI taxonomy): domain Bacteria; phylum Candidatus Rokuibacteriota; species Candidatus Rokuibacteriota bacterium. The sequence goes on along the minus strand of JAUSJX010000152.1, from coordinate 12,955 downwards.
TTTCAACAAGCCGCAGGGCCGAATTTGCATCCGCTGCCGCGCGGAAGAGCATCCGAATCGACGTGTCGGCAGGTGCCATGCTGAAGCCAATGAACACGATCCTCTCCGCAGCCGCGAGGGCTTGCAGCGCGAGTCGGTACAGCAATTGCGGTAGCCACATGGTTGAACTGCCGAGCGGTAGAGGACTTCCCGTTGGGTCGTGGAGGAACTGGGCAGAGAAGTTGTATTCTGCCTTGTACGTGCTGGGCGGGATCATAAACCGCTCGTAGTACCCTCCGGGTTCCCCTTCCACGACCACTCGTTTGAAGAAGTTGTCAGTAGCTTGGAAGAACGCTGGACGAACGTCGCGAATGCGGTTCCCTACACCAATGGGTTCCGGGACAGTGCGGTAACCCTCGACGAAACCGGGGGGACCATCCCCCGTACCCTGGACGAACCGAAAGTGCCAGTTGCTGGAGCCGTGAAGCTTCAGCACCTTAAACGTTGAGGGATGGTTGGGAGCATCCCCGGCAAAACGCAAATCACACTTCTCCGAGGTCGGTCGAAATCCGTACCCCGTAAGGTAGGACCAGTCCGCTGGGCGCTCCCGGGTCAGGTGCTGTTCGACCAGGAGGTCGTAGTTGAACGTGATGACGGTGTCGCCCTTTTCAAAGTGCCGTGCCAGGCGAGAAAAGTTCGACGTGTCCTCTTCCTCCGACAACACCCCAAGTGTATGGGCGATGGCGTCGAGTAACTCCATCTTGACGATCCGCAGGAAGTTCTCATGGAGGTGGGGGAAAGGCTCGCTGCCGTAAGAAGCCGAGTAGCACGCACGCATCCAATCTTGATACGGACCGCGCAGCAACTGCGTGACGGCATCCCGGTAAGGCCCGGAGAAATACTCCTGAAAGAATTGGGTGCCCGAACCCCGGTCCCCGCTCGCTAGCATTAGGTGATCGGTGATGCGGCTCTCGAACTCGATCGCTGCGTAAAGCTCTTCGACATTGGTCCGGTCCCAGTCGGCGTGAAGTCTGCCAGCCTTTAGAGTGATATCCCGAACGGGCGCGAACCGAGCCAGGTAAAGGGCCAACGCCGGGAGGTAGGAATCCTCCCTTTCGCAAACGATCTCTCTGATCCGCTCGACTAGTTCGTTTGTACCAGGGAACTTTGTCCTGCCTCCGGGCTTTGCCCCGATTGACGCGCCGGCACCCAAAACGAAGACCGTTGACACGCTCTATTCCTCCATGCCAAAGAGTTGCAAATCCACGGATTTCAACCAACAAACCAGTCCGCCGAACCGTTTGACATGAGCGGACCGCAACGGTGCCGCTGCCCGTGACGAAGCGAGCAAACGTGCCCCGCCGTTGTGGGTCCGTTCGATGGAAGGGTTAGGCGTCTTCATCGGGAAGCGTCAATGCGCTCGCGATTTGCGCATAGTCCGCGTCGTTGAACGTCTGGAACTTACCGGCGCGAAACGAGAACCGCTGAACTCGAATTGCGTCACCGTACCGTTGTAGGAGCTCATCTACGAGTCCTTCGAACAGAGCCTCCGCGCTGGGCACCATGCCTTGTTGAACATAGAGCGCCGTCTGGGCTCGACTTGTCGAAGGTACAGGTATGCAATAACCCGGGATCCCATAGACAGGTGCCAAAGCGAGTTCCTGAAATCTATCGCACTTGTACAAGCGGAGGATGACGCCGTCGGGTGCATCGTCGCGAAGTGACCCGATCAGCGCTCGCATTTGCTCGCTATCGCTCAGCCCCGTACCCAACGGCTGGCTTGGCCAGTTCCGTAGGGCGCCGAACAGGAACGGAATCGTGAGTGCGAAGCGGTTCGAGCGCTGCCAGTGCTTGAGCAACTTGAACCATGCGGGCTCCATCTCTTCTCCTGCTGACGCCTAACGCCCGCGGTGAGCGGCCGCCGCGAGCGAATGCGAGCCAGCGGTCCGCTCGACCGCGGGCTTAGCGAGCCGCTCTTCCCGCCGCCCGCTCGACCGCATCGCTGACGCGCGAGTATTCCACCGGTAGTCCGGCCAATCGCTCCAGTGATTTGAGTGTGATTGAGTGCTGACTTCGACTCCTACCGTCGAGAACCGAGGTGGGAAGCACGTAGAATCGCCACTGGCCGAGGTCGAGGGGATCGATCGTCGCCTTGTCGACATGCGCCAATAGCGCGAAGACGTAGACGTCGGCCTGACGGCGTGCTTCCCGAGCCTGCACGTTCGTGTCTGCGTCCCACGCCAACGTTTTAGGAACCACAAAGCTCACAGGCGACAGTGCCCGTTGGTGCCAACTCTGAACGTGCGCGGCCGACTTCACCTCCACCTTGATGCCCGATGGAGTCACGAGATCGAACGCGGCCCATTCGTCGCGGACTCCTTCTGATGCCATGCCCAGGGCACGAGCGACAACATACTCGGCCAAGCGTCCCCGGGTGACGTTGCTGACGAGATCCGACGTGCTCCATTGCCAGAAGCTGAGCAGGTCGAAGCCGATCTCCTTGCCATGCTCGTGGAAGCGGCCCGCTCCTGTCTTGCGCGTCGTCGTAAGCCGCCCCAACATTTTATCCATGCGCCATGTCTCGCTAAGTGAAATTCGGCTGAACTGCATAGCGCCACCGACCGAGCCCGGGCCGACAGCCTAGCACGGCCCTAGGCATCATAGTTGTGGCGCGGTTGGGTTGTGGAAACGCTGGCTTCGCCGGCAAGGTTAGGCGGCCGGGCGCCTTGCTATGCAGACCTAGGATATTCGATATGCGAGGTCTGCGTATCGGGAGGGGGTCCCGGCGCGGGATCAAAGGGTCGTCATCCGATCTGCGGGGCTCTGGACACCGGCGGGACCCCGATTGAGAACGTGCGTGTCGGCAGTCGCCCCGAGAATCACGGTCTGGAGGATAACCCCTGCCCGCGACCTCCTCAAGGCTGTGGCGGGGCAGCTACGGTGACCGCTCTACGCGGCGGGCTTGTCGGCCACCAGGATGGCGACGGGGTAGGCATAGCGGAGGCGCTCGCCGGCGCGCGCCAGCGGGATGCCGAGGCGGTCGTCGCCGAGCGAGGCGGTGAAGATCTCGCGGATCTTGTCGGCGTCGCCCGGCAGCGGGAAGGAGCGCCCGAGCAGGCTCTCCAGGTTGCTCTCGAGGCCGTAGCCGCTCACGCGCGGGGCCGGCAGCCCCGCCGGGGCGAACAGGCCCGTGAGCTCCGTGAGCGGCATGGCGCGCACGTGCGAGGGGTCGCGGAGCTTTTCCATCCGGTTGAACTCGGCGGCCTTGGCGGCGTCGGGCGAGGCCTCGGTGTCGATCACGGCCACCCTCCCGCCCGGCGCGTAGACGCGCTTCATCTCGGCGAGCGGGGCCTTGGGGTCGAGGAAGTGGCGGAAGGCGAAGCGTGAGGTCACGAGGGAGAAGGAGCCGTCGGCGTACGGCAGCGGCAGGACGTCGCCCTGCTTCCAGCTGACGTTCGTGAGCTTCTTCTCCGCGGCGAGCGCTCGCGCGCGCACGAGCATCGCCGGCGTGAGATCGATGCCCGTCGCGTGGCGGACGACTTTGGCGAGCGCGCAGACGATGATGCCGCCGCCGCAGACGACGTCGAGGACGGTGTCCTAGGGGCCCGCGTCGGTGAACTCGACGATCTGCCGCAGCGCCTGCTCGTCCATGATCCCGGGGGCGGTCGAGAACGGTCGGCCTGGCGGCTGAACTGATCGAGGATCATGTCGCGGTGGCTCGGGCTCGTCATGGTGCCTTCCGGGGCCCGGCCGCTATCGCTTCGCGGCGCGCGCGATCGCGGCGATCTTGTCGGCGAAGTTGACCTGGCTGTCGTCTTCCGGCGCGTAGCCGATCTTCTCGCGCGCGTTGGCGATGCTCCAGAAGCGGTGCGTGTTGCCGCTGATGCCGTAGACGATGAGAAACGGCACGCCGTGCGCGTCGGCGATGTTCTCCGCCTCGACCATGCGGATGGCCTGCTGGATTTGATCCCGGCGCGAGAGATAGGCGCCGAGGGCCCGGTGCATGACCTTGATGTCGCCCGGCTTGACCTGGTCGATGTCGTCGTCGCGCGGGCCGCCGATGCGCCACTGGACGATCTCGAGCTTGCGGCCGTCTACCTTGCCGGTGGCGAAGACGAAGCCCAGCAGCTCGTAGGCCGCCTTGGCCCAGCCGTACCAGTTGTCCGACCGGTGCGGCATGTCCGGCGTCACCATCTCCATCTTGCCCGCCCAGATCAGCCGCTCGTAGTAGTCGGCGGCGTGATTGGAGGAGGCGACGACGACGCGGCGGACGCCCTCCTCGAGCGCCGTCCGGTACACGTTGTAGGCGAGTGCGATGTTCTTGTGCTCGGCCCAGAACTTGGCGTCGCCGTTATCCTGCCAGGTGGTCGCGTCCAGGCCCGGGGCGCTGACGAAGCCGCAGTGGATGACGGCGTCGGCGCCCTTGAAGTGCTGCCGGTACGCGTTACGGTCGGGATTCGTGAGGTCGGCGACCACGAGGCCGGGCACCGGCTTGCCGTCGCGCGTGGTCGGGCGGACGTCGATCGGCACGAGGTCCCACCGCTCGCCCAGTTCCTTGAACATGCGCTGGGCGACGTAACCCGCCGCCCCGGTCAACACCACGCGCCGCTTGGCCATGGTCGGGATCGCCCTCCTAGAGCTGGACGGCTTTCATCTGTGCCTCGGGGTAGCGCGTGCCCTTGGCCGCGCCGGGCGGCATGGCCTCGTCGAGGCGCGCCAGGTCGTCGCGGGTCAGCGCCACCGCGAGCGCGCCCAGGTTCTCTTCGAGATACTCGAGGCGCTTGGTTCCGGGGATGGGCACGATGTCCGCGCCCTGCGCGAGCAGCCACGCCAGCGCGAGCTGGGAGGGCGTGCAGCCTTTGCTCGAAGCGATCTCCGCGATGCGGGCCACCAGCGCCATGTTGTGGTCGAGGTTGGCGTCCTGGAAGCGCGGGTGCTGCCGGCGGCGGTCGTCCTCCGGGATGTCGGCCGTGCGCTTGATCGTCGCGGAGAGGAGTCCGCGCCCCAGCGGCGAGTAGGCGACGTAGCCGATGCCGAGCGCGCGGCAGGTGGCGATGCTGTCCTCCGCCGGCTGGCGGTAGAGCAACGAGTACTCGCTCTGCACGGCGGCGATCGGGTGGACGGCATGCCCTCGCCGTATCGTCTCGGGCGCGGCTTCTGACAGACCCAGGTGCCGGACTTTCCCACGCTCGATGAGCCGCGCCATGGCGCCGACGGTCTCCTCGATGGGCACCTTGGGGTCCACGCGATGCTGGTAGTAGAGATCGATGACGTCAACGCCGAGCCGCTTGAGGCTCGCGTCGCAGGCTTGGGCCACATACCCTGGCCTGCCGTCCACGAGGTTGCCCTTGCCGTCCGGGTTCTGGACATTGCCGAACTTGGTGGCGACCACGACGCCCTTCCGCCGTCCCTTGAGGGCGCGACCGAGCAGCGTCTCGTTCTGCCCCCAGCCGTACATGTCCGAGGAGTCGAGGAAGTCGACGCCACGGTCGAGGGCGGCGTGGATGACGCGGATGGACTGCTCGTCGTCGCTCTTGCCGTAGGTGCCGGACATGGACATCAGGCCGAGCCCCATGGCCGAGACGCGGAGTCCGCTCTTCCCAAGCGTGCGATGTTCCATTGGACGATCCTCGCTCATGCGTAGTCCGGCGGGGGAACGAAACCCTGGTACTCGCGCTCGAGCAGCCGCGCCATGTGGATGCACACGCGGTCGCCGTACTGCGGGCCGATGATCTGCACGCCCACCGGCAGCCCCGCCTTGGTGAAACCGGCCGGTGCCACCGTGGATGGCAGATACGCCATGCCCGAGTAGCCGGCCCAGAAGAGCTGGTCGGTGGTGGGCACGCGGTGGCCGTTGACCTCGATGGTCCGCTCCCAGCGCTCGCCCTGCTGGTCGTGCGGGAAAGCCGCCGACGCCGCCGCCGGGCAGAGGAGCAGGTCGTACTGCTTGAAGAACTCGGCCCACTTCCAGCGCATCTTGTGCCGCGCCTCGTTGGCCGCGAGCCAGTCGCGGTGCGAGCCGGTATTGCCGCGGAGCATGCGCGCGTAGTAGCTCGCGTCGTTCGCGCTCAAGCCGCGCACGGCCTGGACGTTCTTGTCGAACTCCTCCTGCGTCTGGCGGCCGGACGTCGCAGCGCGCAGCAGGTGGATGTAGACGCGCTGGGCCTCGCTCGTGTCGATGTCCGGCCGCGCCCTGTCGCTGACGCGCGCCTTCTTCTTCGCAAGGAAGTCCGCCACCGCCTGGACCCTCGCCTGCACCTCGGCGTCCACCTCGGAGTTGGGGTCGGTCAGCATGACGGCGACCTTGAAGTCGCGGAGCGCCTTCTGCCGGGGCGCCGGCAGCGTGAGCCTGTACCCGGCCGCGTCGATCTCGTCGGGCCCCGCCATGACCGCGAGCCCGATCTCGAGATCCTCGGCGCTCCGCCCCAGCGGGCCGATGACGGAGATGTCGCCCTGCGCGAGACGCCCAGGCAGCGCCTGGCCCCGCGGCGGGACGACGCCGAATGTCGGCTTGTGGCCGTAGACGCCGCAGTAGTGGGCGGGGTTCCGGATGGACGAGCCGATGTCGCTGCCCGCGTCGATGCCGGTCAGCCCCGCGGCGAGCGCCGCCGCCGAGCCGCCCGAGGATCCCCCCGGCACCTTCGACAGGTCCCACGGGTTGTTGGTCGTGCCGTAGATCGCGTTGTAGCTCTGCCAGTCGGCGAGGTAGATCGGCACGTTCGTCTTGCCGAAGAGCACCACGCCCGCGCCGAGGAGGCGGTCGACGGCAAGCGCGTTGCGCGGCGGGAAGTTGTCCTTCAGCTCGGGCACGCCCCACGTGGTCGGCATGCCGACGACGTCGTAGGACTCCTTGATCGTCATCGGCACGCCGTGGAGCGGCCCCCACACCTGCTTGCGCGCGAGCGCGCGGTCGGCGGCCCGGGCCCGCTTGCGCGCGCCCTCGACGTCGGTGGCGATGATGGCGTTGAGCGCCGGATTGTGCTTCTCGACGCGCGAGAGGTAGAGATCCAGCAGCTCGAGGCAGCCGATCTTCTTCCGGCGGATCTCGGCCGCCAGCTCCTTCGCCGAACGGAACGGTGTGGTGGGCATGGGCACTGTCTCCTCCTTGCGTTTCCGGGCGATTGTAGCCTAACTGCGTTCCGGCGCAAGCGCCCGCTCGGCGCAGCCGGGCGATCAGGCCCCGCCCCTCGCGCGCTCGCACTCGCGATGGATCGCGCCGCCCGCCAGCGCCATGAGCAGGGCCACCAGCGCAGAGAGCGCGGCGAAGACCGCCCACGCTGCGCCGTAGGAATCGCGCGCCTCCAGCACCACGCCGAAGACCGGCGCCCCCAGCATCAGGCCCACCACGATCGCCGTGAACGCCACGCCGCTGAGCAGACCCGACTGGCGCGGCCCGCCGGCCTCGGCGCTCGCGATGAAGTAGATCCCCACCCATCCGTGCGCGCCGATGCCCGCCAGAAACGCCAGCGCCATCGCCGCCGCGGGCCGGGGCGTGGGCGCCACGGCGTACGAGGTGAAAATGACGGCGGCGATCACCGAGGAGAGCACGAGCCACAGAGGCCGGCGCCCCCCCAGCCACCGGTCGCTCGCCGCGCCCAGCCCCAGGCGCGCCGCGGCGCCGCCCGCCTGCGCCGAGGCCACGAGCGCGCCCGCCGCGATCGCCGTGAAGCCCAGCGCCTCCACACCGTAGAGCGGCAGGTAGCTCAGCACCGCCGATTGCACCATCCCGAGCGCGACGCCGGCGCCGAACAGCATCAGAAGCGCGGGCCGCCGGAGCCACCACCAATTACCCGCCGGCGCGGCGCTCGATTCCCCACCCTCGCCCGGGCGCGCGACGGCCAGGGGCGCGAGCGGCCGCCAGCTCGCGAGCACGGGCGCGCCCATCATGACCGCGCAGGCAACGACGGCGGCGCGCCAGCCGAGGACGGCGGCGATGCGCGGCAGCACGAGCGCGGAGATGACGCCGCCCACCGTCAGCCCCATCTGCTTGATCCCCATCGCGACGCCGCGTTCGCCCGCCGGGAAGAGATCGACGATGGCCTTGCCCAGCACGGGGTTGACCACACTCCAGCCGACGCCGGCCAGGAAGATACAGGCGAGGAATATCCCGAAGCGCGGCGCCGCCGCGGCCAGCGCGAGCCCTGCTGAGCCCAGGGCGAGGCCGCCGAGGAAGGTCGGCCGCACGCCCCAGCGATCGGCGAGATGCCCCGCCGGGAGCGAGAAGAGCAGGCCGCCGAGGTAGACGGACGGCACGACGAACGCGACGTCGAGGCGCGTGAGGCGGAAGCCCTCGACGAGGCTCGGCAAGAGCGGCGAGACACCGAGAATGCCGAAGGCGCCCATCCCGTACGCCACGGTCAATAGCGCGAGGAGGAGCCATCGGCGCGGCGGCGCGGGCGCGTCGCGGAGGTCGGGCGGCACAGCGCCAGATGGTAGCACCTCCGCGCGCGGACATGACGGAACCGGGAGGCGAAGCGATTTCGGATGGACACGACGGGCCGCGTTCGTCTAAGCTCACCCCGCCGTTCCAAGGACTCCTCATGCCAGGACCTCTCGCGGGCGTTCGCGTTCTCGACGTCACCACGGTCGTGCTGGGCCCATGGGCGACCCAGACGCTGGGCGACCTGGGCGCCGACGTCATCAAGGTCGAGCCGCCCGAAGGCGACACGACCCGCCGGCTGGGACCCGCGCGCCACCCGGGCATGGCGGCGTTCTTCCTCGCCTGCAACCGCAACAAGCGCAGCCTCGTCCTCGACCTCAAGCAGAACGCCGGCCGCGCCGCACTGCTGCGGCTCGCGTCCACGGCGGACGCGATGCTGCACAACTTCCGCCCCGAGCCGGCGGCGCGCCTCGGCCTCCACTACGAGGCGTTCCGGGCCGTCAACCCGCGGCTCGTCTACTGCGCGACGTACGGCTTCCGGGCGCGTGGCCCGTACGGCAACAAGCCCGCCTACGACGACGTCATCCAGGCGGCCGCCGGCCTCGCGTCGCTCCAGGCTTTCATCGCGGGCGAGCCGCGCTACGTCCCGACGATCGTCGCAGACAAGACCAGCTCGCTCGCCGTGCTCTCCTCGGTCCTGGCGGGCCTGTTCGAGCGCGAGCGCTCCGGCCTGGGGCAGGCCATCGAGGTGCCGATGATGGAAACCGTCGCCGCGTACGTCATGGTCGAGCATCTCTACGGCGAGACGTTCATCCCGCCGCTCGAGAGCGCCGGCTACAAGCGCATCCTCAGCCGCTGGCGGCGCCCGTTCCGCACGAAGGACGGCCATCTCGCCGTGGTGCCCTACACCGACGCGCACTGGCGGACGTTCTTCCAGATCGCGGGGCGCCCCGAGCTGCAGGACGACCCGCGCTTCACGACGCTCGAATCGCGGCTGGCGAACATCAAGGTGCTATACGAGGAGCTGGGCAAGATCGTCGCCACGCGCACGTCGGCCGAGTGGCTCCAGGCGCTCGAGCGCGCGAGCGTGCCGGCGACCGTCGTGAACACGCTCGAGTCTCTTCTCGCCGACCCGCAGCTCGAGGCAACCGGCTTCTGGAAGGTCGTCGAGCATCCGAGCGAGGGCACGCTGCGCATGCCCGACATCCCCACGACGTACAGCCGGACGCCCGGCGAGATCCGGCGCCTCCAGCCGCGCTTGGGCGAGCACAGCGTCGAGGTGCTGCGCGAGGCCGGGTTCAACCAGCCCGAGATTGACGACATGCTCGCCTCGGGCGCCACGGCACAGGCGCGATGACCATGGCGAGATCGCTCGCGCTCTCCCGCGACATCGTCGGCGTCACCGTTGGACCCATCGCGCACGACATCGACGCCCGGTGGCTCATGGCTTACGCGGCGGGCCTCGGCGAGACGGACGCGCGCTACTACGACACGCTCGCTTCCGGTGGGCCGGCCGCCCACCCGCTCTTCCCCGTCTGCTACGAGTGGCCGGCGATGCTCGCCCTCCGCGAGCGGGCTACCCAGGAGGAGATCGCGATCCGCGGTGTCCACGCCACCCACGACCTCACCCTGCATCGCCCGCCGCGCGCGGGGGACAGGCTCTCCACCTGCGCGCGTGTGACGGGGCTCGCGCACCGGCGCGCGGGCACGCTCATGACCGTCCGCCAGGAGACCGTCGACGCCGAGGGGCGGCCGGTCAGCACCACGGACTACGGGAGTGTCTATCGCGACGTCGGGTTCGAGGGAGAGGACTCCGGCTTCCGGCCTGAAGTGCGCGGCGGACTCGAGATGCCGGCAGGCGCCGTCGAGCTTCCCGTGGCGGTGCCTGCCGCGCTCGCCCACGTCTACACGGAGTGCGCGCGCATCTGGAACCCGATCCACACCGACGTCGCCGTCGCCCGCGCCGCCGGGCTCCCGGATATCATCTTGCACGGCACCGCCACCCTCGCCCTCGCCGTCTCGCGAGTCCTCGGGCATCTGGCCGCCGACCCCCGCGCGGTGCGACGACTGAGCGCGCGCTTCACGGGCATGGTGCCCCTGCCCGGACACTTCACCCTGCGCGTGGCCGAAGCTGCGGAGGGCAAGGCCTTCGCCTTCGATGCGAGAGGCCAGGACGGCGCATTCGTGCTGAGCGGTGGAGCCCTGCGCCTTGCCTAGACGGTAGATAAGGCCGAGATATGAACCCGGATGTCGTGAGCGCGATCGCCCGCCTGAGAGCGGAGAATGTCCTCTCCGGCGGGCAGGCCGCCCTCTTCGACCGCGTGGCCCAGCGGAAGCTCGTCTCCATCCGCCTCGAGATCAGGGCGCTCCTCTACGTCGGCGTCCTCCTCCTGACGACAGGAGTCGGGCTCCTCGTCAAGGAGCACCACCGCGAGATCGGGCCGTGGGCCGTCGCCATCGGAATCGGCCTTGCCGCGGCCGCCTGTCTCGTCTGGGTGATTCGCAAGGCGGCGCCCTTTTCGTGGGGAGAGGTCCAGTCCCCGAACGTGGCCTTCGACTACATCCTCCTCCTGGGCCTCCTCCTCTTCGCTTCGGAAGTGGCGTACGTCGAGGTGCAGTTCACGGTGCTGGGGCCCAATTGGGCGCACCACCTCCTGGTCGTCGGGGCGGTCTATCTCGCGGCGGCGTACGTGTGGGATTCGCGGACTGTCCTCGGCCTCGCCCTCACGACGCTCGCCGCCTGGCGGGGCGTCTCGCTCAGTCTGATATCCGGCTCGCTCTGGGCGGCCGATGCGGGCCGCTTGCGTAGGAACGCCATCGCGCTGGGCGCGCTTTACGTGGCGGCAGCGGCGCTCTCCGTTCTGCTGAAGCGGAAGCTCCACTTCGAGGAAGTCTTCGCCAATGCGGGACTCCTTTTGCTCCTCGGCGCGCTTCTCTCCGGAGTCCTCGATGACGGGTCTGCCTGGGGTTGGTGGCTCGCCGCGCTTCTCGTGGTGGCGGGCGTCGTCATGTGGCTCTCCTTCCATCTCGGCCGCTCCCTCTACTTCGCGCAAGGAGTCGTGGCGGCGTATATCGGCCTCCTGCGGGTCCTCTTCGAGCCGTTTCGCTACGGCGGAAAGGTGAGCGGCCTCCCATTCCTTCTCGCCGCTCTCCTGGGCTTAGGAGTGCTCGCTTTCATCTTCGCCGCTCATCGAAGGATGAAGGAGCGATGAGGCAGAACTCGGCCGCTTGGGAGCGGGCCGCGGAGGTGCACGAAGCCGCGCAGGGCTGGCTGCGGGTCGGGGCCATCGACGAGCCGACCGACCATGCGATCCGCAGGGCATTCCCCGATCCTTGCGTCACGCCGTCGGCGGTGTGGCGCGTGCTGACCGCCTGCGTGGTCACGGCCGTCATCCTCTGCGCCTTTGAGGCTTTCTCGATCGCGTTCCGACCGGGCAAGATCGGGCACCAGGCCTTGCTGTTCCTGTTCGCCGGCGCGGCGCTCGTCGCGGCTGACTGGCTGGAGGCATCGCCACGGTTCGCAAGGCGGGGCGCGGCTGGGGCGGCGTCGTTCCTGGGAGTTGGCTTCCTCATCGTCGGGTTCGGGCTTTTCCTCCTCGAGACCATGATGATGCGTTTCGACGACGCTATCGACGCGATCCTCATCGCGACTTTTCTCGCGTGGGCCGCGGGCTGCCGGCGATGGGGGAGTCCGCTCTTTGCCGCGTTGTCGGCCGTCTCGCTGTTCCTCTTCCTCGGACGGCTGCCGTACGGGCGCGTTCTTTGGGTTCTGGTCGGCGCGGCGCTGGCCGGCTTGGCCGCTCGTCGGTTGGACGAGGCCTCCTGGGCGCCGTCTCATCGGCGCGCGGCGGCAGTCCTCGTCGTCGCAGGGATCGTGGCCGCGTACGCTGCCGTCAACGTGTACTCCCTCGATAAGCATCTTCTGGAGGATCTCGGGCGATTCGCCGCGAGGCGCATCGCCCCATCGCGGGGCCTTGTCGCTCTATCGGCCCTCGCGACCGCCGCCGGCCCGCTGGCGATCTTGGCGTGGGGCGCAAGATCGAGGAGGACCTTCCTCCTCGACACCGGAATCGTGCTCCTCGCCCTGTCGCTCGTCACGCTGCGACACTACGTCCACATCGCGCCGCTCTGGGCGATGCTGATTCTCTCCGGCGCGGCGCTCGTCATCCTCACCCTGGCCGTTGAGCGGGCGCTCCGGCGCGCGCCGGCGGGAGACATCGCGGGCTTCACAGCCGACCCCCTGTTCTCGGACGAGCGGCGGCAGCACGCGCTCCAGGTCGTCCCGGTAGTCGCCGCCTTCACGTCGGCGGCGTCTCGGCCCGCCGCTCAAGAGAAAGACTTCACCGGCGGCGGAGGGAAGTTCGGCGGCGGCGGAGCTGGGGAGAAGTTCTGACTATGCCCGAGCTTGATAGAGGGCGGGGAGCGGCGCCCGCCGATCAGGCGGGCGTGAAGGTGGGTACGGGCGGCCCGCCTTCGGTGGGCTTGAACACGAGCCTGACGCGCTGGCCGATCCGGATGGCGTCGAGATCGCAGTCGACGAGGTTGGTCATCATCGTCACGCCTTCGTCGAGCGTCACGTACGCGATGGCGTAGGGC